>VBCJ01000095.1 GCA_005884335.1 Betaproteobacteria bacterium
CCGCTTGCCGCGAGGCTGTTCATGTCTTCGTCCACTGCGGATGCCGATCTGTTCCTGGTTTTCAGAGTGTTCTCTCCCGATATGCGGGAAGTGGTATTCATGGGCGCGATCGATCCCCATACGCCGGTCGCGCAAGGCTGGCTGCGCGCCTCGCATCGCAAGCTCGATTCAAAGCTCTCCACCGAGTATCGGCCTTATCACACGCACGACGAGGTGCAACTCCTCGAGCCCGGCGAGGTGGTGCAGCTCGACGTCGAGATCTGGCCGACCTCGATCGTGGTCCCAGCGGGCCACAGGGTGGCGCTGACCGTGCGGGGGAGGGATTATGAATGGCAGAAATCGACCGGAGCGCGGCTCTCGAATTTCAAGAACGAGTTGCGCGGCTGCGGGCCGTTCCTGCATGATGATCCGCGCGACCGTCCGGCGGCGGTCTTCGGCGGCAAAAACGCGCTCCATGCCGGGCCGGGACGCGAATCCTATGTCCTGGTTCCTGTCGTCCCGCCGAAACGCTGAAGGGAGGCAAGGCGATGACTATGAAACTCTACGGGTTCTGGCGGTCTCTCGCCACCTACCGGGTGCGCGCCGCTCTCGCGCTCAAAGGGATCGAGGTCGAGCAGATCTCGATTAATTTGCTGCAGGGAAAGCAGCATGCCGAGGAATACAAGGCGATCAACCCGCAGAGCGTGGTGCCCGCGCTCGTGATCGACGGCGGGCCGCCGCTGTTCCAATCGATGGCGATCCTCGAGTATCTGGAGGAAACGCATCCGAGGCCGGCCCTGCTGCCGAAAGACCCCCGCGGCCGGGCCCGCGTTCGCGGCCTGGCGCAGATCGTCGTGAGCGACGGACATCCCCTGGTCGTTCCGAGGATTCGCGGCTACCTCGAGCGCGAAATGCATCAGGACGAGCCGGCGCGCAACAAGTGGCTCGCGCATTGGACCGCAACAGCGCTGGAGGCCTTGGAAGCGCATCTCGCGAAGGAAAAGGAAACCGGTCGCTTCTGCCACGGGGACTCGCCGACCCTCGCCGATATCTGCCTGGCCTCCCAGGTGTTTGGCGCGAAATTTTTCAACGTCGGCACGGAGGACGTGCCGACGGTCATGCGCATTTTCGGGGAATGCACGAAAATCGACGCTTTCGATCGTTCCCAACCGCTCAAACAGCCCGACGCGCCCAAGAACCCGACCCACTGAACGGAGGATCGCACAATGACATTCACCCGCAGGCGGTTCATTCAGGCTACTGGTGCAGGCGCCGCGGCGCTCGGTATGCCGACGATCGCTCAGTCGCAGACAGGACCGATTCGCGTCGGCCTCATGACGGTGAAGACCGGCCCGCTCGCCTCAGGCGGCATCGACATGGAGCGCGCGCTCGTCCAGTATCTCAAGGAGCGTGATTACACCCTGGCCGGCCGAAAGGTAGAGCTCTTCGTCGGCGATAGCGGCGGCGTTCCGGCGCAGTCGCGCACCAAGCTCCAGGAGCTGGTCGAGCGCGACAAGATCCAGATCATGATCGGGCCGCTCGACACCGCCTCGGCGCTCGCGTCGGACGACTACATCCGCAGCGCGCAGTTGCTCACGCTGTCGGTCGCGGCCGCCGAGGACATGACACAGAGGAAGCCCAATCCCTGGTTCACCCGCGGAACGTCCACTTCGTCGCAGAGCGCGCAGCCGCTTGCCGACTACTGCTACAAGACGCTCAAGTACCGACGCATGGTGACGATCGCCGATGACATCGCCTACGGGCACGAGATGTGCGCCGGCTTTCAGCGCGTGTTCGAGGATGCGGGCGGAAAAATCGTGCAGAAGCTGTTTTCCCCACTTACCGTTCCCGACTACGGGACCTACATCGCCCAGCTCAAGACCAACGTTGACGGCATCTTCCTCGGTTTCGCGGGATCGAACGGCTTCCGCTTCTTCAGGCAGTTCAACGAGTACGGCCTCCGGGGGAAGTTCGCGGTCGTCGGCGGCATGACCGCCTTCGACGAGGCGGTGCTGCGCAACATGGGCGACGAAGCCCTCGGCATCGTCACCTCCTGCTGGTACTCGGCGGAGATCGAGAACGCGATCAACAAGAGGTTCGCGGCGAATTTCCGCGTCGATTGGGGCTACGACCCGGGCTTCTATGCCGCCGCGACGTATGTCGAAGCCGCGGTGCTCGAAGCGACTCTGCAGGCCCTGAAAGGCAACATCGAGGACAAGCAGGCGTTCATGAAGACCGTGCGCGCCATCAAGGTCGACACCGCGCGGGGACCGGTATCCTTCGACCGCTACGGCAACGTGGTCGGGAGCGTGTACATCCGCAAGGTCGAGCGCAAGGACGCTCGCCTGGTCAACAGCGTGATTTACACCTACCCGAACGTCAGCCAGTTCTGGACCTACAAGCCGGAGGAGTTCCTGAAGAATCCGGTGTATTCGCGCGACTGGCCGCCCGCGAAGAACCTGGAGTCGTAGATTTCCGAAGCGAAAAAGCGGGGCCGGGCACACCGGCCCCGCGCATTTATGCAGTATTGGATCATCCAGACCCTGAACAGCCTCGCTCTAGGCGGGCTGCTGTTTCTTCTCGCCGCGGGCTTCTCGCTCATTTTCGGGTTGATGCGCATCGCGAATCTGACCCACGGCTCTCTGTACATGCTCGGGGCGTACGTCGGGATCTCCATCCTGAAATACGTCCCCAATCTCTGGCTTGCGGCGATCATCGGTGGCGCAATCATCGCGGTGCTCGGAGGATTGGTCGAGCGCCTGATTCTGCGCCCTCTGTCGGGCAACGCGCTGGGTCAGGTGCTCGTCACCCTGGGGATTTCGTTCATCATTGCGGACTTGTGCCTCATGGTGTGGGGTGGCGACCCGATTCCCATTCCGACGCCGCGCGCGTTGCAGCAGCCCGTTTTCGTCGGGGGCGTGGCGTTCCCGACCTATCGGCTGGTCGTGCTCGCCATCGCGGTCGTAACGGCGCTCGCTTTGTATCTGCTGATGGACCGGACCCGAATCGGTGCAATGATCCGCGCAGGCGTCGACGACATGCAGATGGCGCGCGCGGTCGGCATCCCGGTGTCGCGGCTCTTCACGGCCGTGTTTTGCCTGGGTGCTGCGCTCGCCGGGGCGGGGGGCATCATAGGCGGGCCGATCATGTCCGCCTATCCGGGTCTGGACGCGGACATGCTGCCGCTCGCTCTGATCGTCGTGATGCTGGGCGGGGTGGGCAGCCTGCTCGGCGCCTTCGTCGGGAGCTTCTTGATCGGCGCGGTCTACACCTTCGGCACGGCACTCCTTCCGGATCTCGCCTACGTGATCCTGTTCCTGCCGATGATCGTCGTGATTGCCTTCCGGCCGCGCGGGCTGTTTGGCCGTCAGAGCGTATGAAGCGGGCAGGATGGCTGGTCCTCGCCGCGGCGCTCGCCGGCCTTCCCTGGGTGGCAGGGGAGTACTACATCAATCTCGCCAGCCAGATTTTCATCGCGGCGATTTTCGCGGCCAGCCTCAATTTGCTGGTCGGCTACGGTGGGCTGCCGTCATTGGGTCACGCTTCCTGGCTGGGACTCGCCGCGTATATCTCGGCTTGGATGTCGCTCAAACTGGGGCTCGGGCATTGGGCCACCGCGCCCGTGGCACTGCTCGGCACCACGCTGATCGCTTGCGCGTTCGGCTGGATCTCGCTCCGCGCTACCGGGCTGGGCTTCCTCATGCTGACGCTCGCTCTCTCGCAGGTGCTCTGGGGAACCGCGTACCGCTGGGTTTCAGTCACCGACGGCGACAACGGCTTGCGCGGATTGACCAGGCCCGCGCCCTTCGGCATCAACTTGGACGATGCGGGCTCTTTCTATTATTTCGCTCTGACGATCACTGCGGTGGCGATCTGGCTCATGGCGGTATTCGTCGCGTCACCTTTCGGCGCCGCGTTGCGCGGAACCCGAGATCAGGCGCGGCGCATGAGCGCCCTGGGCCACGACGTTTGGCTGATCCGCTGGATCACCTTCGTATACTCGGGATTCTGGGGCGCGGTGTCGGGGCTCTTGTTCGTGTACTACAACAAATACATCCATCCCGCTTCGCTCTCGATCACAGCCTCGGCGGAGGGCCTGCTTGCGGTCATCGCCGGGGGTTCCGCCACCCTCGCCGGCCCGATCGTCGGTGCTGCGATCGTGATGATCCTCAAGAATTACGTCTCCGCCTACATCGAGCGCTGGAACATGCTGCTCGGATTCGTGTTCGTGATCATCGTGATCTTCGTGCCCGAGGGAGTCGTGCCGGGGCTGCAGCGCCTCGCCGGGCAGGCGAAGAAGGCCTGGAGAAGCCCCCGATGACGCCGGCCTTGCAACTCCGGGAACTGAGGAAGTCCTTCGGCGGCCTGCCCGCGATGAACGGCGTTTCGCTCGAGGTGATGCCCGGAGAACGCAGGCTCATCATCGGGCCGAACGGAGCGGGGAAGACGACGCTGTTCAATCTGATCACGGGAGACCTGCGCCGCGATTCCGGCGCGATTCGAGCACAATCTGGTGTTGTCGCTGCTCGGGCTGTCGAGGTCACGCTGGAACGCATTCAGACCCCTCGCCCGGTACTCCGGGCTGAACGAAGAGGCGAGGCAGGTGCTGAGACGGGTAGGCCTGGAGCATCTTGCGGAGCGTTTCATCGGCGTCGTCTCCTATGGGGAGAAGCGCCGGCTCGAAATCGCCATGGCGCTGGCGCAAAACCCCAGGGTCCTCTTGCTCGACGAGCCGTTCGCGGGGCTGTCGCGCGAAGAGCGCGCCGCGATGAAGGACCTGATCGCGGGAATTCCGCGGGAGGTGACCGTGGTCATGATCGAGCACGACATGGACACCGCGCTCGATCTCGCCGAGAGGATCACCGTGCTGCACTACGGCAGCGTCATCGTTGAGGGCACCCGGGCCGAGGTGGTCGCCGATCCGAAAACGCGCGAGGTCTACCTCGGTGACTGAGGTCCTCGCCCTTTCCGGCGTCGATGCGCTCTACGGCGAGAGCCACGTTCTGCACGGCGTTTCGTTCTCGCTGAACCCGGGCAGGGTGCTCGCGCTCCTCGGTCGCAACGGCGCGGGCAAGACGACCTGCATGCTTCGTGCCGCAAGGCCGGCGGATCTTTTCCAGCCTGACGGTGCAGGAAAATCTGGTCGTCTCGAGGCAGAAACGCAGGGGCGTCGCAATGCCGTGGACCCTGGAACGGGTGATCGAGCTGTTTCCCCGGCTGAAAGAGCGGCTGCAACAGTCGGCCGGCTCGCTCTCCGGAGGCGAGCAGCAGATGCTCGCGATCGGCCGCGCGCTGATGGGAAACCCGCGCGTGCTGCTGATGGATGAGCCTTCCGAAGGACTTGCACCGCTGATCGTCGCGGAGGTCGGCCGCACCCTCCTGCGCCTGAAGCAGGAAGGCCAGTCGATTCTTTTGGTCGAGCAGAACATCAAGCTCGCCCTCGATCTGGCCGACGAGGTCGTGATCCTCAATACCGGGCGCGTCGCGTTCAGCGGGAGCGCCGGCCAGGTGCGAGACGACCAGGCTTTGATCACGCAGCATCTCGGAGTCTTTTAGCCAATCGATCTGAAGAAAAGGAACCCCCGACATGATGTTCACCTGCACGACCCCCGGCTGCACCGACCTCGCGCATGGGCACGGCTTCACTGCCGCACGCAAAGGCTCCGCGGCGGCCGCGAGAGCACGCAAGCGCTCGGTCTCGACCAAGCTCCTCCGCGACCGGAAAGGGCGCAGCCCGCGCGTCGATATCCATTGCCACTACTTGAACCGCGACGCGGCCGCGAAGCTCGCGCACTTGAATCCCGCGCAATACGAGCCTTCGGTCAAGTACGCCAGCGCGCTCACGCGCGAAGTCAACGTGAAGCAGATGCAGGACCGCGCCGCCAAGCTCTCCACGATCGAGGTGAGGCTCAAGGACATGGACCGCATGGGCGTCGACATCCAGGCGGTGTCGCCGGCGCCGCAGCAGACCTACTACTGGACCGAGCCGGGGCTGGGCGCCGAGGTCTCGCGCATGGTGAACGACCGCCTCGCGGAGATCGTGGCGAAGTGGCCGGATCGTTTCGTCGGTCTGGGCACCGTGCCGCTGCAGAACGTCGATCTGGCCGTGATCGAGCTCGAGCGCTGCGTCAAGCAGCTGAACTTGCGCGGCGTCGAGATCAACCCCAACGTCGCGGGGAAGGAGCTCACCGATCCGAGCCTGAACCTCGATCGCTTCTTCGCCAAGGCGCGCGAGCTGGACATCGTGATCTTCATGCACCCGATCGGATTCACCCAGGGCGACCGGCTGATGGACCATTACCTGAACAACGTCATCGGCAATCCGCTCGACACGACGGTCGGCGCGAGCCATCTCATTTTCGGGGGAGTCATGGAAAGGCACCCGGGTTTGAAGATCGTGCTTCCTCACGCGGGCGGGTTTCTCGCGCACTACTGGGCCCGCATGGATCACGCTTGGCGCGCGCGCCCCGATTGCCGCACGGTGATCAAGAAGCCCCCGACGGGCTACCTCAAGAAGTTCTATTTCGACACGATCACGTTCGATCCCGAGATGCTGCGCAACCTGATCGACAAGTTCGGCGCGGCGCAGGTGCTGCTCGGCACCGATTATCCCTTCGACATGGGGGAGGAAGACCCGGTCGGCCTGATCAACAGCGTGCCTCGCCTTCCGTCGGCCGAGAAGGAAAGGATAATGGGGGGCAACGCTGCCCGTCTGCTCAAGATCAGGCGATAATAGGCGACATTCGAAGGAGGAGTCCATGAGGCAGATCGGGGTAGCCATCGTCGGAACCGGTTGGTGCGGAGGCATCCGCGCCGAGACCTGCGCGGCGCATCCCCTCACGAAGAGCCTGCATATCGCGGAGATCCGGCCCGAGCGGCTCGCCGAGGTCGCCCGGTCGACCGGGGCGAAGACCGCGGTGACCGACTACGGCGCGCTCTTGAAGATGGGCGAAATCGATGCGGTGTACATTTCTGCGACGCCTGAAACCACGCACTATCCGATGGCACGCGACTGGCTCGCCGCCGGGAAACACGTGTTCCTCGAAAAGCCGATCGCGATGGAGCTCGCCGAGGCCGATGAGCTGATCGCCCTCGCCCGCAAGAACAAGCTGAAATTCACCATCGGCTATTCGCAGCGTTTCAACCCCAAGTTCGCCTACGTGCGCAAGTCGATCCGCAATGGGACCATCGGCAAACCGGTGAGCGCTCTGGTGAGCCGGCACATCACGCGCGGCCTCGGAAAAAAGATCAGCGGGCGCGTCAAGCTCTCGCCCGCGGCGATGGAGTGCACGCACGATCTGGACTTCGTGCTGTGGTGTCTCGAGCCGGCGAAACCGGTGCGCGTATATTCCCAGGCGAACTTTGGCGCGCTGCAAGCCTCGAGCGGTGCGCCGATCGCCGACACGCAATGGATCACCGTTACGATGGACTCGGGCCTCTCCTTCGTCGTGGGCGGCGGCTGGAGCCTGCCGCCGGGTTATCCGAATTTCTCGACGACCTGGATCGAAATGGTGGGGACCGAAGGCGCGCTGCTGGTGGACGACAGCCACCGCGACGTGGTGCTGAACACCATCGAAAAAGGCATGCAACTGCCGATGTCCACCATGCCCGGGGAGCGCGTCGATCACACCTACGCGGGTCCCATGGCGGCGGAAACCGTCCATTTTCTCGAGGCCGTGGCGTACGATCGGCCCGTGATGGTGACGCCCGAGCACGCGCGCATGGTGATGGAGATCTACATGGCGGCGGATCTGTCCGCCGAGCGCAACGAGTCGGTGACGCTGCCGCTGAAGGGGTCCAAGCCGGTGCGCGCCGCGGCCTAGTTTTTCGATGCCGAAGAAAAACCCAGCGCGCATCGGCCTCGCCATCATCGGAGGGGGGCGGGTCGGTTTGTTCCGCGGCGAAGTCGCCGCGCGTCACCCGCAGGTCGACTTCATCGGCCTCGCGGAGCTAAAACCCGACCGGAGGAAAGAGGTCGGAGAAAAAATCCGCGCGGACTTCGTGACCGACGACTACCGCAAGCTCCTCGCGCGCCCCGAGGTGACGGCCGCGGTCATCGCGACCGACGAGCACCTGCACGTCGATCCTATCCTCGCCGCGGTCGAGCGCAAGCTGCCGCTCCTGATCGAGAAGCCGCTCGCAACCGGTCTCGCTGATTCGGAGCGCGTCCTCGCCGCTATCCGCAACGCCGGCGTCGACGCAGTGGTCGGGTATACGCAGCGCTTCCGCCGCCGCTGGCTGGTGGCGAAGGAAAAGGTCCGCACCGGCCAGCTGGGCGACGTCTCCCTGGTCACGTCCCGGGCGTTCATGAACCGGCTCGTCGCCCTCTCCCTCCGAGATCTCGCCGATGGTGATCTCGGGAACGCATGCGCTGGATA
Organism: Betaproteobacteria bacterium; assembly: GCA_005884335.1. Taxonomy (GTDB): domain Bacteria; phylum Pseudomonadota; class Gammaproteobacteria; order Burkholderiales; family SG8-39; genus VBDM01. Next base: position 8,358 of record VBCJ01000095.1, read on the forward strand.
TCGTCATGTGGATGATGGAGGCGAAGCGCCCGGTGGAGGTCTATGCGCGCTCGGTGGACAAGGCGCTCCGGCCGCTGTGCCGGGGCATAGACGCGACGGCCGGCGTCATTACCTTCGAAGACGGGAGCCTCTATCACGCCTCGATATCCTGGGCTTTGCCGACGGTCTGGCCCGGCGCCGTATACAGCCTTGAGGTGGGCATCGTCGGCACCGAAGGCGTCCTCACGATAGACGATACGCACCGCGACATCGTTCTCGCCACGACGATCGCGCAAGGCGAAGGCTATGCCCCGGACGCGGCGCGGCGGGTCGATTTTCTCGGCAGCTATCCTCCCGGAGACGTCGCGCTGGGAGAGCTGCGCGGCCCGATACGCGATGAAACTGAAAGCTGGCTGAATCGCCTCGCGGTCGGCGTGGCTACGCAGCACGCGACCGCAGCCGAGGCGCACGACCGCCTGATGCTGACCAAGGCCTTCGATCTTTCGGCGCGGCTGAAGCGCGCCGTTCCGCTCCCGATCACGGCGAAGGACGAAACGCCGCGCATGGGAGTGCGTGCGGCGGTATAACCAGCAGGAAAGAGGAGAGAGACGATGAAGCGCAACTTCGCCCTGTGGGCTGCGCTCGCGCTGGTGTTGTGCCCGGGACCCTCGCTCGCGCAGAGCAGCTATCCGAATCGAGCCGTAAAGATAATCGTGCCGTTCGCGCCCGGAGGCGCGTCGGACTTCGTCGGCCGCATCATCCAGCCGCGCCTTTCAGAGCTGCTCGGCCAGCCGATCGTGATCGAGAACCGGGGCGGAGCGGCGGGAACCATCGGCATGGAGGTTGCGGCTCGCTCGGCTCCCGACGGCTACACGCTGGTCCTCGCCAACGTCGGCTCGACGGCGATCAATCCCGGGGTTTTCACGAATCTGTCGATCAACAACCTCAAGGATTTCATCCCGGTCACCCAGGTCGTCGACGTGCCCGGCGTGCTCATCGTGCATCCCTCAGTTGCGGCCAACAGCATCAAGGAGCTGGTCGCGTATGTGAAGGCGAACCCGGGAAAGCTGAACTACGCCTCGCCCGGGAGCGGCAGCCAGAACCGCCTCGAGATGGAGATCCTCAGGACGGCCGAAGGCGGGATGGACATGGTGCACGTGCCTTACAAGGGCGGAGCGGGTCCCGCGGTGACCGGCCTGGTCGCGGGCGAAACGCAGATGATGTTCAGCACCGTCTCCTCGGCGATGGGCCATATCAAGAGCGGGCGGCTGAAGGCGCTGGCGATAACGAGCCCCCAGCGCATCAGAGAGCTTCCGGACGTGCCCACCATGAAGGAGGCCGGCTATGTCGACGGCTCGTCGGGCTCGTGGCAGGGCGTGCTCGTTCCCGCGGGCACACCTCGCGCGGTCGTGGATCGGTTGTTCGAAGTGCTCGTGCAGACGATGAAGACGCCCGACGTAATCGAGCGCCTCGCGAAGGGCGGCGCCGAGGCGGTGACCAGCGTCTCGCCGAAGGCATTCGCGGAGTTCGTCGCGGCGGAAACCCGGCGCTGGGGCAAAGTGGCAAAAGAATCCGGGGCGATCGCCGACTAAGGCGAACGCCGCTTCCTTTCCGACGTACGCACAACTGGAGACAAGCGAATGGCAAACGCAGGGATGGTGGGGCTGGACTGGCAGCAGCGCATCAACTGGGACCGGCTGCGCAAGTACCGCCTGGAACGCGCGCGCGCTCGCATGAAGGCGGCAGGCCTCGGCGCGATGCTGCTCATGTACGACGAGAACGTGCGCTACGTCACCAGCACCCTCACGCCGGGCTGGAACCGCCTCAAGCCCGGGCTGCGCTACGCCATGCTCTGCGGCGATGACGCCCCGGTGCTGTTCGAGCAGGGCGACATCGGCATGCAGATCGAGCGCCATTCGCCGTGGATCCCGAAGGACCACGTGCGCTGGTCCTACGCTTGGATCAAGGGCGCGGCCGGGCCCGCCTCGCTCGCCCAGGTGAAGAAGTTCACCAATGCGGTCAAGCAGGAGATGAAAAAAGCGAACGTCGCCGGCATGAAACTGGGGGTCGACTTCATCGACATCAATATGCTCAAGGTCTTCGGCGAGGAGAGAATCGAATGGACCGACGGCATGACGCCGATGATGGAGGCGCGCGCGATCAAGAACGAGGACGAGCAGGAGGCGCTGCGCATGGTGGGCGCGATCGGCGACGCCGCGCACTGGGAGTTCATGAAATTCCTGCAGCCCGGCCGGACCGAGAACCAGCTGACCGCGCACATCATGCAGTACCTGTACTCCGTCCCGGGGATGGAGGACGTCGAGGACGTGATCGTGTCCTCGGGCCCGAATACCTGGCCGAACTGGCGCAACTTCTCCGACCGCATCGTCAAGCCCGGCGACATCGTGTTCATGGATCTCGCGGCATTGACCTGGAACGGCTACAAGTCCTGCTACTACCGCACCTACTGCGCCGGGAAAGAGCCGACCAGCGAGCAGAAGGACATCTACGCGACCGCGCTCAAGTGGCTGTACGACTCGATCAAGGCGGTGAAGGTCGGCACGACCACGCGGGAGATCGCCTCGAAATGGCCCTCGGCGAAGGAAGCCTGGGGCTACGCGGAGGAGGATCAGGCCGCTGCGAATCTATGGGGCCACGGCCTCGGGCTCGCGCAGTACGACCAACCGGTCATTTCGCGCATCTGGTCGCTCGATCACCCGATCGAGATCAAGGAAGGCATGGTGTTCGCGCTTGAGACC
>VBCJ01000096.1 GCA_005884335.1 Betaproteobacteria bacterium
CGAGGAGATGCTGATCGTGCACAAGGACGGAATCGAGATCATCTCCAGCTTCCCGGTCGAGCAAATCACCGTGGTGGATCCGATGCCGGGCTACTCCACCCTCGCCGGCCGTTGAAGCCCGTGCAGCGTCGCATGAGAGACGCCAGGTGAGCGGAAACGGGATGCGGACGGCGGTGCTTCATGCGCCGCGGAAGCTCGACCTCGTCGACCGCTCGAAACCCGTCGCCGGGTCCGGCGAAGTCGTCGTACGCACCGCCGCGACAGCGGTCTGCCACACCGACCTTTCGATCTACGTAGGGGAGCACCCGGGAGTCAAGTATCCGGTGGTGATGGGCCACGAGTCGACCGGCGTGATCGATTCGTTGGGCGAAGGCGTATCGGAAGTGAAGCCGGGACAGCACGTCATCATCAATCCCATCATCGCCTGCGGCCGCTGCGACTCGTGCCTGCGCGGGGCCGGCAACCTTTGCCGCGTGGCGGGGCTCTTCGGGCGCGAGGTCGAAGGCTCGCTCAGCCAGTACGTCAAGCTCCCGTCGCAATACATCCATGTCCTGCCTCCGCGCCTGCCGCTGGAGCAGGCGACGATCATCGAAACGCTCGCCACGGTGCGCCACGCTCAGCATCGCGTGGGCGTCTCCACCGGAGAATCGGTGGTCGTGCTCGGCCAGGGCACCGCAGGGCTGCTGCATGCGCGTCTCGCGGTGCTCACCGGCGCGACGGTGATCGCCGTCTCGCGCACTCGCTGGAAGCTCGAGATGGCGGAACGAATGGGCGCGCATCACGTCGTCGAAAGGGCGGTCGACAAGGCCGTGGAGGAAGTGCGGCGCCTCACCGGCGGCAAAGGCGCGGACGTCGTGATCGACGCCGCGGGGGGCGCGGAGACCCTGCGCGCGGCGATCGACATGCTGCGCCCGGGCGGACGCTTCTCGGCTTTTGCCGTGAGCCACGAAACGGTGCGCGGCTTCAGCACTTTCCCGCTCTACTTCGGCGAGATCAGCATTATCGGCTCGCGGGCCCTGACCCCGCAGGACATGAATCCGAGCATCCAGCTCATCGCCTCGGGAGCGGTCGACGTCAGCGGATTCATCACTGCCAAGTACCCGCTCACCGATTCGGCCGCGGCGTTCGAGGAATACGAGCGCAATCCGAGCCGCATCCTGCGGATCGTCATCGATTCCGGGAGCTGAGACGATGCCGCGGGTGGTGGTTCCACTGAGTGCGCCCGAAGCAGCGGATCCCTCGCGCTTCGGCGCGAAGGCGGCGAACCTCGCCGCCTTGGTGCAGGCGGGCCTGCCGGTACCCGCGGGCTTCTGCGTCGACGCGCGGGCGTATCGCATCCAACTCTCTGCGCTGGGACTCGAGGAATCGGCGCGCGGAGTGTTTTCCTCGGAAGACCGGCCGTGTGCACGTCGCTGCGCGCTGGAGACCAAGCTCGGCCTCATGCAGGGCGCGATCGTGCCGGAGGTGCGCGAAGCCTTGCTCTCGGCTTGGCGAAGCATCGCCGGAGAAGGACGCCCGGGAGTGGTGCGCTCCTCGGCTTTGGTCGAGGACCGCGCCGGCTCGAGCTTTGCCGGCCAGTTCCAGAGCTACCTCGAACTGGAAAGCGACGAGGACTTCCTCACTGCCGTGCGCGCCTGCTGGGCGGCGCTGTGGTCAACGCGCGCGCTCCGCTACATGGCGACTCACGGTCTGGATTGCGCCGACACCGCGATGGCCATCCTGATCCAGCGGCTGGTGCCCGCGGGCGCGGCGGGCGGCGGCCTGTCGCGCACCGCGAGCGGCGAAATGCTGGTGAACGCGGCCCCGGGGCTGGGCGCTGCCGTCGCGCAGGGCGAGGTGGTGCCGGACCGCTACGTACTCGATCGCGCAGGGCGGGTGAAGGAATCGGCGCTCGCCCAGAAATACCACGCGTTGAGTTGCGCGCACGGTAGGCGGGCATTCTCGCGCGCGCTCTTCGGTGCGCCTTGTCTCGATGCCGAGCAGCTCGCCGAGCTCGCGCTCCTCATGCACAAATGCGAAGAAATCGTCGGCGGCCCGGCTGAAATCGAGTGGGCGCGGGACGATACGGGGATCAGTCTTCTGCAGGCGCGGCCGCTCGCCGTGGCGACCGCACAGGTTCCGGATGAAATCTGGCTGAAGCATCCCGGGTTGAACGGACACCCTTCCGGTATCGGCTGGGGCGAAGGCCGGGCGCGCGTGGTCAATTGCGAGTGCGAGCTCGAGCGCGTCGGCCCGGGCGAGGTGCTCGTCACCACGGTCGCCGGGCCGGCGCTTTCCGAAATCCTGCCGCACGTCTCGGCCGTGGTGGCGGAGCAGGGCGGCAGCACTTCGCATCTCGCCTCGCTCGCGCGGGAGCGCGGCGTGCCGATGGTTCTGGGCGTGCTCGACGCAACGCGGCGCATCCCCGACGGATCCACCGTCGCGGTCGACGGGGTTTCCGGCGTGGTGAGGTGGATGCAGTGAAGGCGAAGGTGGTCATCACCGACTACGTCTGGGAATCGCTCGATGTGGAACGGAAGACTCTCGGCGATCTCGCCGAGATCGTCGCTCTGAAAACGAAGAAACCCGAAGAATTCCTGTCCGAAGCCCGCGACTGCGACGCGCTCCTCAACACCTACGCAGGACCGATCACCGCCGAGGCGATGGCGGGCATGCCCAGGTGCAAGATCATCGCGCGCTATGGAATCGGCGTGGACACCATCGATCTGGATGCCGCTACGCAATCCGGGATCATCGTCACCAACAATCCCAGCTACTGCATCGAGGAGGTGGCGGAACAGACGATGGCCCTGATCCTCGCGTCCGCGCGCAAGATCCCGTTCTACGACCGAATGGTGAGGGCCGGCCGCTGGGAAGTGCCCCCGGGCAAGCCCATATACCGGCTCGCGGGGCGGACGCTCGGCCTGGTCGGCTTCGGCAACATCGCGCGAGCGGTCGCGGTGCGGGCGGCGGCCTTCGGGCTCGCTGTGCTCTACAGCGATCCCTTCGTGAAGGAGGGACAGTTCAATGTCCCGGGAAGAGCCGTCGATCTGGACACGCTGCTGCGCGAATCGGATTTCGTCTCTCTGCATCCGCCCCTCACCCCGCACACGCGAAAGATGATCGGCGAGGACGCCTTCGGAAAAATGAAGCGGACGGCCTTCCTGATCAACTGCGCACGCGGGCCTATCGTCGATACCGATGCGCTGGTTCGTGCCCTGGACGCGAGGAAGATCGGAGGTGCCGCGCTCGACACCGTGGACCCCGAGCCGCTTCCCGATCCTCATCCTCTGCGCGGGCGCGACAACGTCATCCTCAATCCGCACGTCGCCTGGTACAGCGAGCAGGCGATGGCGGGGCTTCAGGCCGGGGCCCCGGGCGAAGTGCGGCGCGTGCTCTCGGGAGAGTGGCCGCTGAACGTGGTGAACAAGGCGGTAAAGGCGAAGAATCGGGCGGGCTTGTAGTACAGTATTCACGCTAGGAGGAGATCATGATTTTCGTACGCACCACGGTCTTTGCGCTCGCCTGTGTGATTTGGGCGGGCGGGGCTTCCGCTCAAGGGAAGTGGACGAAGCTCGCGGCGTTCCCCGAGCCGGCGGAAGAGCTGCTCGGCGCCTCGGCCGGCGGCAAGATGTACGTGTTCTGCGGCCTCGCGCCGGGATGGAAGCCGATCGGCATGGTGTACGAATACGATGCGGCGGGCGACAAGTGGACGAAGAAGAAGCCGATGCCGCTCGCTTCGCACCACGTCTCCTTTACCGAATACAAGGGCAAGATCTACGCGTTCGGCGGGTTCGTGCTTCCGCAGTCGGGTCCCGCGGCCTGGGTCCCGGTCGACAACGCCTGGGAGTACGACCCTGCGACCGACAACTGGAAGGCTCTCGCGCCGCTTCCGACCAAGCGCGGGTCGCCGGTCGCGGTCACGGTCGGGGACAAGATGTACGTCATCGGCGGCGCGACCACGCTTCCGGGATCGGCCGCGGTCCACCCGGCGCGCCCGCATTATTCGGTCGGGGCGGTCGAGGAATACGATCCCGCCGCCAACACCTGGCGCGCGCGCGCGCCGATTCCGACGCCGCGCAATCACGCTACGGCCGGCGTGGTGGGCGGAAAGATCTACGTGATCGGCGGGCGCGTCGGCGGCGCCTTCGTCTCGAGCGGAAGCAGCAACGTCGGCATCGTCGAGGAATACGACCCGGCGACGGACGCATGGGGCGCGCCGCGCGCGCGCATGCCGAGCGCGCGCAGCGCGATGTCCTCGGGCACCTGGGGCGGAAAGATCTACGTCACCGGAGGCGAGGGGCAGGACTACGTGAATATGTTCGCTTTCCGGGCGCTCGAAGCGTACGACCCTGGGACGAACACCTGGACGGTCCTTCCCAACATGCCGGTAGGGCGCCACGGGCTTGCCGGGGCCGT
>VBCJ01000097.1 GCA_005884335.1 Betaproteobacteria bacterium
TTCAATTTCTGGTACTACTTCGGGTCGCTCGCGCTCTTCATGCTGGTGATCCAGATTGTCACCGGAATCTTCCTCACCATGAATTACAAGCCGGACGCCGCTCAGGCGTTCGCGTCAGTCGAGTACATCATGCGCGAGGTGCCCTGGGGCTGGTGGATCCGCTACATGCACTCGACGGGCGCCTCCTTCTTCTTCATCTGCGTGTATCTGCACATGTTCCGCGCGATGCTCTACGGGTCCTACCGTAACCCGCGCGAGCTTCTTTGGATCTTCGGCATGCTGATATTCCTCTGCCTGATGGCCGAGGCCTTCTTCGGCTACCTGCTTCCCTGGGGCCAGATGTCCTACTGGGGCGCGCAGGTGATCGTGAACCTCTTCGATGCGATTCCCCTGATCGGACCGGACCTCGCGATCTGGATTCGCGGCGATTTCGTGGTGTCAGACGCGACGCTCAACCGTTTTTTCGCGTACCACGTGATCGCCGTGCCGCTGGCGCTCCTCGCGCTCGTTGTCGCCCACCTGCTCGCGCTGCACGAGGTCGGTTCGAGCAACCCCGATGGCGTCGAGATCAAGAACGTAAAGGATCCCAAGACCGGAAAGCCGCTCGACGGCATTCCGTTTCACCCCTATTACACCGTGAAGGACACCTTTGGCGTGGTGGTCCTTCTCATCGTTTTCTCGATCGTCGTGTTCTTTGCGCCGGAGGCCGGCGGCTATTTTCTCGAGCACAACAATTTCATCCCCGCTGATCCGCTGAAGACCCCGGCGCACATCGCGCCCGTTTGGTACTTCACACCGTACTACTCGATCCTGCGCGCCACGACCGATGAGTTCGTATTGTGGGTGCTCGCTCCAGGCGTGGTCGCATTCGCGCTTCTTCTCGTTTGGAGCATGAAGAAAAGCACAGCGAGGATAGCCGTCGGCGTGATCGCGATCGTGTTGCTCGCCGGCCTCCTGAACCTGGACGCAAAGGTCTGGGGCGTTGTGTTGATGGCAACCTCGGTGATGATCTTCTTTTTCCTGCCTTGGCTCGACCGGAGCCCGGTCAGGTCGATCCGATACAAGGGGCCGATCACCAAGACGGCGCTCACGCTCTTCGTGATCGTGTTCTTCCTACTCGGCTATCTCGGCACCGAATCCGTGACCGAGGGGCGCACGCTTGCGGCGCAGGTCGGCACGGCGGTGTACTTCCTGTTCTTCTTCCTCATGCCGTGGTATTCGAAGATGGATACCACCCGCCCCGAGCCGCAAAGGGTCACCTGGAAATGAAAACGCTCATCGCCCTGCTCGCGCTTGCCGCTCCGCTTGGGCTCGCCGCGCAGGAAGCGGTCAGGCTCGATTCGGCGCCGATCGACCCGCGCGATGTCGCGAGCCTGCAATCGGGCGCCCGCAGCTTCGTCAACTACTGCCTGAACTGTCACTCGGCGGGGATGATGCGCTACCACAAGCTGCTCGATCTCGGGCTCACCGAACAGCAAGTCAAGGACAACCTGCTCTTCACGGCCGACAAGATCGGGGAGCTGATGAACGTCGCGATGACGAGGACGGACGCAAAGGCATGGTTCGGCACGGCGCCCCCGGACCTGTCGGTGATCGCCCGCGCTCGCGGCCCCGACTGGCTATATACGTACATGCGCAGCTTCTACCGGGACCCTGAGTCTGCGAGCGGATGGAACAACATGGTGTTCGAGCGCGTGGCCATGCCGCACGTGCTGTGGACGCTCTCCGGGCAACAGGTGCAGGTAGAGCGGAAGTTCAAGAACATGGAGCAGGCGGAAGCGATCGGCAGACAGCAGAAAAACGCCTGGAAAATCGATGTGCTGACTCCTGATCAGGCCGGCAAGGACGGGGAGCGCTTCATACTCAAGACGATCAGGACCGAAACGTCGGGATCGCTCTCCCAGGTCGACTACGACATCCTGGTCCGCGATCTGGTCAATTTCATGACCTGGATGTCCGAGCCCAACCAGCTCACCCGCAAGCAGGTTGGCTACGTGGTGATGCTGGTTCTTTTGGTGCTGCTCGTGCTCGCGTACCGCCTTTACAAGGAGTTCTGGAAAGACGTGCGCTGAGCGAAACCTGCCCAAAGGCGCGGCGCGCTCGGTGCACGCGCGTTTTTTTTCCCACATCGATCCGAATTCGGCAACAAGGTAGGCAGACATGATGAATCTCTACTCCGGAACCACCTGCCCGTTCTCGCAGCGCTGCCGCATCGTGCTGTACGAAAAGGGCATGGACTTTCAAATCATCGACGTGGACATGTACAACAAGCCCGAAGACATCGCGGTGATGAACCCTTACAACCGGCTGCCGGTGCTGGTCGAGCGCGACCTGATTCTCTACGAAGCGAACATCATCAACGAGTACATCGACGAGCGCTTTCCCCATCCGCAGCTGATGCCCGCGGATCCGGTGATGCGCGCGCGCGCGCGCTTATTTCTGTTCCAGTTCGAAGTGGAGCTCTTTTCCCACATCGAGGCGCTCGAGAACGGCAACCAGAAGCAACAGGACCGCGCCCGCCAGCACGTTGCCGACCAGCTCACGCAGATGGCGCCGGTGTTCACCAAGCAGAAGTACATGCTGGGAGACGAGTTCTCGATGCTCGATGTCGCGATCAGCCCGCTCTTGTGGCGGCTCGACTACTACGGCGTGACCCTGCCCAAGGCGGCCGCGCCGCTCATGAAGTACGCAGAGCGCCTGTTCTCCCGCCCCGCGTTCATCGAGGCGCTGACGCCTGCGGAGAAGGTGATGCGCAAATGATGGCGCAGGAGCGCCGTCATTCTTCGCTCGGAATGACAGCCGCTCGCTGATGTCGGAACCTACCTCCACCAAGCCGTATCTACTGCGCGCGGTGTACGAATGGTGCGTGGACAACGGCTACGCGCCCCACATTTCTGTGGTGGTCGACTCCCGGACTCGCGTGCCGATGGAATACGTGCGCAATGGCCAAATCGTTCTCAACATCGGGCCCGTTGCCGCGAGCCGCCTGCAGATGGGGAACGATCTCATCGAATGCACCGCGCGTTTTTCCGGAGTCGCCAAGGACCTCGTCATTCCGGTCGCGGCCGTCGCGGCGATCTACGCGGGCGAAAACGGACACGGCATGTCGTTCGAGCCGGAGAGAAAGGAAACGGCATGGGAGGCGAGCGGCGAAGAGGTCGCAGGTCGACCCGACCCGAAAGGCCCCCCGAAAGCCGGCAGGAAACCCACGTTGAGGCGGATCAAGTAAGGCTGAAGCGGACGCGAGATGCGCCGCTCAACGCGCGGGGCGCGGCGATACGCGGGGACTCGTCGGGGTAGGGGATCGTCGCAGACGTATAATGTCTCGCGATGCCGGGTTAGCTCAGTTGGTAGAGCAGCTGATTTGTAATCAGTTGGTCGGGGGTTCGACTCCTCTACCCGGCACCGATTGACAATGTGTTCTTGTAATGCAGTCGTACTAGAATAGTCCGGAGAAATCCGGAAATTCAGGACATCAGGGCAAGAATGCGTCGGCCGCCAAGAATCGCAGTTTTGATTGCACTGCTCGCCGGGGCAGCGGCCTGGGTTGCGATCGACCTTCGCGGCCCGGCCGCGCCGACTTCGGCAAAAGCCCCGGCATCGCGCGCCCCCCAGGACCCCGAGCGCTCCGTCGCCGCATCGCAGGCAAAACCGCCCGGAATTCCCGCTCGTTCCGTTCTGGGCAGGATCGCCGCCGATCCGTTTTCCGCGCAATCGTGGTTGCCGCGGCGCAAACCGGCCGTCGTTTCCGCACCGCCGGATCCCGTCACGCCGCCTCTGCCGTATCGCTTCGCCGGTCAGTTTCACCGCGAGTCGGGGATCGAAGTGTATGTTGCGCGGGGCGAGGAAATTTACCCGGTCAAGGCAGGTGACACTCTCGACGGCCAGTACAAGGTCGACTCGGTGAGCGCCACCGAGGTGAGCTTCATCTATCTTCCTTCCGGCGCGCGTCAGACGGTGCAGTTCAGCGCGCTCAAGGAACAGGAGCTCACCGCGCAGGGCGGGCCACCAAGAGCGCCGGCCTCCGCCTCGGCTCCATCGCAGCCGCTGGGGCCGGTGGCAAAACTGATCCCCGCCCCTGCACTCGGGGCCTCCTTGTCCGGCAACTTGACCCCCGGAAAGGCCGAGCCCGCGCAACTCCGGTGGGAGGGACCGACGAGCGCGAGGGCGGGTGCGAGCTTCAACGTGTCTTTGCGCGTGACCTCGGGCGAGCAGATCCGCGCGGCCCCGATGCAGGTACGCTTCGATCCCGCGGTGCTCGAATCCGTGTCGGTTCGACCCGGCCGCTATTTCAGTGCGGAAAAAACAGGAAGTTTCGGCTACCGTGTCAACTCGGACGGCTCGATCTTCATCGGCGTCTCGAACCAGACGCCGGCGCCCGCGTCCGACGCCGAAATGCTCGTGCTCACCTTCAAGTCCATCAAGGCGGCGGCTGCCGCGGAGATCAGCGTCGCCTCGCTCAATCTTCAGGGAGCGGCGGGCCGCACGATCGCATACGGCAGCGTCACTCCGTTCAAGACGACCATCATTCCCTAGCGCGGGTAAGGAAGTCCCTACTTCAATCGTTCTTGCTGCGATGCAAGATCAGTTTCGCGCGCCGGTTCAGTTCAAATCGGGTTGGAAGTTTTTTATGCTATTGTCACGATTCAAAGAATAACGATTGAACATCGGGCATTACACGGGAGGGTGAAGGGGTGGGGTGTAATTCCCGCACCAGCTCGGCAGAGCAAGGTTTGCTGTGCCGCTGGACAAAGGGAGACCACCATGTGCCAGCTCGAATACCCGTTGCGCGCGTTCGCGCTCAACGCATCCGAGAACCAGAAGATCTGCCAGGCCGAGCGGGCTCGGTGAAGTCCTCGAAGTGAAATCGGGGATTTTGACCGGTCTCTCGCCGTGCAGGGCATCGCTGACCGACTCGTCATCATGATGGGCGCGCGGATGCTGGGTAAGCTTCAGGCGCTGACGCTCCGCCGGCTCTCGGTGTCCCAGCGGTTTGCGCTGCTGAGCTTTTTTTGCGTTCTCGTGATTACGATCCTCGTGTGTGCCGCCTCCGGCGCAGTCCTGCGCCGTCAGCTCGTCGTGCACGACGGGGCCGTTATCGGCGATCTGGCCTCGCGCTTGTTTACTTCGAGCGTTCCTGCGGAATTTTTTGCGGTACCCTCCGGCGCGCCGCCTGTTGGTGCCGACCGGCTTCGGGAGTTCGCCCGGTCCGAGCAGGTCGTGCGCTTCATGGTGTACGCCGCCGACGGACGGGTGCTGTGGTCGGACGACGCTTCACTAGCGGACCGCCATTTCGGGGAGAACGCGAAAGTGGCCGCCGCGTTACGCGGCGAGACTATCACGGAGCTCAGTCAGCCGGGAGCGGAAGGGCATCACTCGACTCTCCGCGGATTCCCCCGCTTGGAAGAGGTCTACCTACCGGTGCGCTATCAGTCAAACGGTCCTATCGTCGGAGTCATCGAGCTCTATCGAGCGCCCGCGGCGCTGTTTGCAGTCCTCGATCACGGTGTCGTCGTCGTCTGGCTGCTAGGCGTGGTCGCGGGTGCTGTTCTCTATGTGACCCTCATTACCGTCGCACGCAACTGTGCTCGCACTCAGGTGCGCCTCGAAGGCGAGCTGGCCGAGGCGCGCATCCTCTATGAAACGACCGGCCGGTTCGCAGAACTGACCGACGGCGACGCGCTGCTGACGGCGATCGTGGAGGGGGCCGTTTCTCTCACGCGGGCGTCGTACGGCGGCACCGGGTTTCCGGACGGCGACGACATGGTCATGCACCGCTTGGTCGCCCCCGAACAGAGAGCGGTGGTGCGGCTCAAAATAGCCGAATGCTTGGCGGGCCTGACGTTCACCTCGGGCGCGCCCCAGGTCGCCAACGACGCTGCCCAAGACTCCCGGGTCAACCGCGCCTCGGCGCGCGCGCTCCGCGTGCGCAACCTGGCATGCGTGCCGCTCCAGCGCCGCGGCCGCGTGATCGGAGTCCTCTTCGTCGGTAACAAGGAGATCGGCCCATTCACGGAACAAGATGTCGTCCGCCTGCGCGCCTTTGCGCACCACGCAGCCGTTGCCCTGGAGAACGCCCGGCTTCTCCACGAGACGAAGAGCACGAAGGAATATCTCGAGAACCTGATCGCCAGCTCGGTGGACGCCATCGTGACTCTCGATCCGCGCGGTCGCATCACCTTCGTGAGCCGAGGTGGGCAGTGCATGTTCGGATGCGCGGAGGACGGCGAGTTGATCGGCCGACCGGTCCGCGCGCTCTGGGCTTGCGGTCCGCGCGACTTCAGGAGGTTCCGCGCACGGCTCGTCCGCGGACGTCACCTCCCTGCGGCGACTGCACGAGCAGATGGTGCGATCGGAGCGGCTGGCTGCGGCGGGTCTGCTCGCCGCCGGAGTCGCGCACGAGGTGGGGAACCCGCTCACCTGCATCTCCGCACTTGCGCAGGTTCTGATGGCGCGCACGTCGGACAAGGCAATCCGCGACGGCCTGGAAAACATCGAAGTCCACGTAGGCCGGATCAGCCGGATCGTGCAGGATCTCACGCGGCTGACCCGCCCCGCCCCGGCGACGCTGCGCGAGGCGAGTGTCGGGAATCTCGTGGACACCGCGGTGAGTCTCGCCCGGCACAATCCCGCCGTCCGGCGCATGAAGATGGACAGCGTGGTGGATCCGGCCCTGCCGGCGGTGCGCGTGGCGCCCGACCATCTCGTCCAGGTCTTCCTCAATCTCATCCTCAACGCAGCGGACTCCGGCGGCAACCTGACCATCCGCGCCGTCTGCGCCGGCAGCAGGGTCCGCGTGATTTTCGAAGACACCGGGTGCGGAATGACAGCCGAGGAAATGCGCCGGCTCTTCGACCCGTTTCACTCCACGAAGGACAACGAAACGCATCTCGGCTTGGGCCTTTTCGTCAGCCATGAGATCGTCCGGCAGCACGGGGGCGACCTCCTCGTGGAGAGCCAACCGGGCATCGGCGCCACGGTAACGGTCGTGTTGCCGGTGGAGCCGCTGCCGGCCATGTCGGAGGAATTGGTATGAACGCCTCGATCCTAGTTGTCGATGATGAGCGCGCGATTCAGGATTCAATCGCCTGGTGTCTGCGCGCGGACGGCCACGACGTGCGGACAGCGCCCGACGGGGAAAAGGCCATGCAGATCATGGCGGGCCAGGACTTCGACGTCGTGATCAGCGACATCATCATGCCCGGAGTAAGCGGCCTGGAGCTGCTTCGTAAGGCGCGCACCCTCCACCCGCGGACGCTGGTCGTTCTGATCACCGCTTACGCCACGGTGGAGACGGCGGTCGAGGCCCTTCGCGAGGGGGCCTCCGACTACGTCCTCAAGCCTTTCAAGTTCGACGACCTCCGGTTCCGGGTGCAGCGGCTGCTCGAGCACCGGACGGCGTCTCAGGAATCGGCGTTATTTCGTCGGGCCATGGAGAGCGCCGCTCCGGACGGGAGTCTGCTCGGCGAAAGTGCCGCCATGCTCGCAGTGCGCACTCAGGTCGCCAGAACCGGTCCTGCCGTGAGCAATGTGCTCATCACCGGCGAAAGCGGCACCGGCAAGGAACTGGTCGCGCGCGCTATTCACGCGGCCAGTCCACGGCGCAGGCAACCGTTCGTTCCAATCAACTGCGGAGCCATTCCGGAATCGCTGCTGGAAAGCCAGCTCTTCGGGCACGTGAGGGGCGCCTTCACCAGCGCGGTACAAGCAAGCTGCGGGCTGTTCGTCGCCGCCGACCGCGGCACGGTCTTTCTCGACGAGATCGGCGAGATGCCGCTGCACCTGCAGGTGAAGCTTCTGCGCGTGATCGAGGAAAAGCAGGTTTGGGCAGTCGGCAGCACCAAGCCCGTCCAAGTCGACATCCGCATCATCGCGAGCACCAACCGCGACCTCCCCAAGGAAGTCGAGGCCGGGCGGTTCCGCTGTGATCTCTTCTATCGACTGAACGTCGTCCATATCGCGCTGCCGCTGCTTCGCGAGCATCGGGAGGACATCCCGCTGCTTGCGGATCATTTCATACGTGAATTCAACCTAAAGCTCGGCCGCCAGGTGCGCGGTATCGATCGTGACGCTCTGCGCGCGCTCATGGCTTATCCCTGGAAGGGCAACGTACGCGAGCTCGAGCACGTCATCGAAAGCGCCATGATCTTGAGCGATGGCGAGATCCTCACCGTCGGCGACTTGCCCCGCTGTGTCGTCGGCGAGTCGGTCCCACGGAACGAATCGCTACGGGAGCTCAATCGGCAGTCGGAGCGCGAGCACATCATGGCGGTTCTGGCTCAGACCCAGTTCGACAAGCGCAAGGCCGCTCGCATCCTGGGGATCAGTCTTGCCTCGCTCTATCGAAAGCTGGACGAGCGCCGAGTCAGCAATTCGCGTTTGCAAGATTGAGAAAAATTCCGGACCTGTTTTCTTATTTCTGAGAACAACCGCGTTCTAACGCTGTAGTCCCCTCGAAGCTTTTCAAGCCCTTAGCCTTCGCTCGACTCGGGCACGAGAAATGCCATTTGCCTCTCGTAGTTGCTCCCGTATTTCTCGGAGAAGCAGAAGAAAAAGTTAGGTACCGTGCGCGCTATCTAGCGATGCACAGGTCCGGCGTCCGGAAGTTTCTGTGGCTTCCGTTGAGCGTGCTTCTCTTCTTTCCTCAGGCCGCACGAGCGCTATGGCGTCATCGCCTACGTTATCTGGCAATCAAAGGAGAAGTTAATGTTTCTTCCAAGCAAAGCATCGAAACTTCGGATCAAGGAAGCCGAGAACGCCCGCAGGAACCGCCAAGAGATCGTCAAGGCGCTCGCCGACGGGCAGATCACGCGGCGCGATCTGTTCAAGTGGGGGTTATTCACCACGGGCGGACTGCTGCTCTGGAAGCATGGCTTGAATCCGTTCGTCCGCAGCGCGTATGCGAGCGTTCCGACGGGCTTCCCGCGCAGCCCGCTGTTCGGCGTCCAGGCGTTCACGCAGCCGATGCCGCGCTTCGATGTCCTGCCGCGGAACGCGATCGCAACCCTGAATCCCGCGCCGACGGCCCAGGCCAACCAGACCCAACAGGTGTTGAATCCGGCGCTCGAAGGCGTGACCCCGGGTGACACGGGCCCCATCGAGGGACGCCCCCCGGGCCCGATCTGGGCGCACCAGGAGTTCACCCGGTTTCCCCCCGTGATCGCGGTACCAGTTTCGACGGAAGGGGCCAAGGTCAACACGGTCTACGATCCAGGCGTTCCATCGAGCCTCAATTCCGGCATCAACGCGGCGACTCCCTTCCCTCCGCGCTTCCACCCGAACCTGCCGGACCAGGGGCCGCTGGCCCTGTGGACCTTCAACGGAACCTTGCCCCCGAAGCTGCTCGTCGGCCGCTATGGCGAAGGCATCATTTTCCGCCATAGCAATAAGCTCCCATTCGACATCAGACAGAACGGGGGCTTCGGAATCCATACCTTGAGCACCCACGAGCATAACGGGCACCATGGCGCGGAGAACGACGGCTTCACCGGGGCTTTCTTCTATCCCGGCCAGTTCTACGACTACCACTATCCCATCGTCTTGGCGGGGTGGAGGTCGATCAACACCGGCGCCACGGATGCGAGGGCCGGGAGCCCCAACGGCTCAGGCGGCATCACTAAGGTTCCGGGCGATTGGAAAGAGACCATGAGCACGCACTGGTTCCACGACCACATGTTCAGCTTCACCGCGCAGAACGTGTACAAGGGCGATGCCGGGATGTTCAACATCTACAGCGCGCTCGATCGCGGCAACGAGGCGATCAACGACGGCGTGAACCTGCGGCTCCCGAGCGGCACGGCGAAGGACTTCGGCAACCTCGACTACGACGTCAACCTGATGCTCGCGGACAAGGCCTGGGACGCGAACGGCCAGCTCCATTTCGACATCTTCGACACGGAGTCGGGTTTCGTGGCCGACGTGATGACAGTGAACCTGGTGTACAGGCCGTTCTTCGAGGTCGAGCGGCGCAAGTACCGCTTCCGCATCCTGAACGGTGCCGTGTCGCGCTTTTTCAAGATCTCGCTTTCCGACGCCTCGCCGATGATCCAGATCGCCAACGACGGCAACCTGCTGCCGAGCCCGGTGGTCATCACTCAAACCGATGAGCTGGGTATCGCGGAGCGCTACGACATCGTCATCGACTTCTCGCGCTACAGCATCGGGCAGACGGTGTCGATGGTGAACCTCCTCCAGCACGAGGACGGCAAGCTGCCGTCATCGACCCTCTCGCTGTCCCAAGCGCTCTCGGGCAGCTCGAGCGATCCTTGCGTAGGGAAGTTCCTCGAGTTCCGCATCGTCCGCGATCCGGCCCAGCCCGACGTGAGCCAGGTGCCTGCCACGCTGATCCCGAACCCAGACCTGTCCGCCATTCCCGTGGCGCGGACGCGTACGTTCAAGTTCGGAGATGGCGCCAACCAGACGACCAACGATCCGGTCACTTCATTCCGCGGCCCCTGGGGCATCGGGACGGACGGCGGAGACAAGCTCGACGCGGACTTCGGGCGGATTTCGGCGGCGCCGAGGTTCGGCACCCGCGAGATCTGGAACCTGGTGAACGACGGCGGCGGCTGGGATCATCCGGTCCACATCCACTTCGAGGAGGGCCAGATCCTCAACCGAGGCGAAGGCAACGTGCCGGCGACGGAGAGGGGGCGCAAGGACGTCTATCGCCTCCGCCCGAGCGGAAGCGTCACCATCACCATGCAGTTCCGGGACTTCGGCGGGATGTTCATGGAGCACTGCCACAACACCTTGCACGAGGACAACGCCATGCTGCTGCGCTGGGAGATCGACGACGGCGGAAGCCCGTTCCTGAGGCCTTTGCCGACGCCGATCCCGACGCCGCAGGGGGTGAGGTTCCAGGCCCCGACCCAACTCAACAACATCTAGCGGGATTTTTGCGAAGGTGAACGATCGAGAAGGAACGAATCATGAAGATACGTCGATTGCCAGTGGGTGCTGTCGCGCTTTCGCTTTTCGCCGTGGTTCTGTCGGGGCTCCTCTGGTGGGCAGGCACGCCCGCCCGCGCGGCTTTTGCTCCGACGGTCGCTCTCATCCCGGTGTCGGGCATAGTGACCGGGCAGCCGGAAAGCGTAAAGTTCTCGGGTCAGGCGCAGGTCTCGAGCGAGCTGGTGCTGGATACCAGCAAATTCAATCTTCCACCGGCCGTTATCCTGACCGTCGACTTGTCCGGCGTGTCGGGCACCGGGTCGTCGAGCGGGGCGAGGTATACCGCCGGGGGAAACGGAACCAGCGCGTACAGGCAGCTCTTCAGCACCGATACGGTCGAAATCACTTTCCCGTTCACCCGGGGCACGATGATGAGCGTGTCTTCGACAGGCATGTCTTCGCTGCGCTCGGGGGTCGTGACCTTCGCGCTGAGCTTCGACACGAATACCGGAGCGATCACGAGCGGAACGGCCAATATCGCGGGTCCAGCCTTCCCGTACTGAGGCGTTGAATACCATGCGAGGCGGTTACCGAGAAAGCATCACGGCGGCGTTGCTCGCCAGTGCGATGATCTCTTTGCATACAGGCCCTGCGTTTGCAGCCAATCGCTGGGGCGCGGACTATTTTCCGAACGTCCCGTTGACCACTCAGGACGGCGCTACCGTTCGTCTCTACGACGATCTGCTCAAGGGCAGGTCGGTTGCGATCAACGTCATGTACACGAGTTGCAAGGACGAGTGCCCGCTCGAGACCGCGCGGCTCGCGCAGTTGCAGCGCCTTCTCGGCGAGCGCATGGGAAAGGACATCTTCTTCTACTCGATCACCATCGATCCCAAGCGGGACACGCCCAAGGTGCTCAAGGCTTACGCGGAGAAGTACGGCGTCGGGCCGGGGTGGCTGTTCCTCACCGGCAACGAGGAAGACATCAAGCTCGCGACCAAGAAGCTGGGGCTATCCCGGGTGCGCGACTCGGCCAGCAAAGACGGCCACAGCGCCAGCCTTATGGTCGGCAATGAACCAGCGGGACTGTGGATGCGCAACTCCGCCGTGGACAACCCGCAGTTCCTCGCCACGACGATAGCGAATTTTCTGGGTTGGAAGAATGAGGCGCCGCGGAAGAGCTATGCGGAGGCGCGTCCGCTCGTGCTCGACAAGGGAGAATACTTCTTTCAAAGCCAGTGCAGCGTCTGCCACAGCATCGGGCAAGGCGACAAGATGGGACCGGACCTCGCGGGTGTGACCGCACGGCGGGATCGCGCCTGGCTCGCCCGTTACATCATGATGCCGGACAAGCTGCTCGCCGAAGGCGATCCGATCGCCATCGCCCTCTTCGAAAAATACCAGTACGCCCGCATGCCCAACCTGCGTCTCAGCTCGGACGAAGTGGCCGCCGTGCTTTCGTACGTGGAGGGGCGGGGCGACGCTCGTGGGAGATAACTTCGATTCGCCGGAGTGAAGAGGAGAACCTAAATGCACTTGCTCAAATATCGTCTGACCAAGCGTCAATTGGATGTGCTGAAAAATCGGAAGGAGCTGATCAAGGCCGGCATCAGCCGGCGCGATCTGCTCAAGCTCGGGCTCATGACGAGCGCGGGCGTTCTCGTCGACGGCCTCAGCGTGAGCCGCGCTTTTGGTCAAACTACTCCAACGACTATTGACGCGACAGGAACTATAACGGGAGTGGCCAGAAGTTCGAGTCAATCCTGCGGCTCCCGCGGATCCAGTCTTTGCGTGGTCAGCCCGCCCATTCAGCCGTTTCTGGATTTGCTGCCGACGCCGCGCGACGGGACCTGGAGGATCCAGACACCGACCGCGCTGAGCCCGGCGCCGACGGTGGCGCCGAACACGGGCGCGGGCGAAGGCCGTACCATCGCTCATCAGGCGTTCACCGAGTTTCCGCCGCAGAAGTTCTACGGTGTCACGCAAAAGGCGGGGGCGCTCAGCATCACTTCCGATCCGACCATCGATCCGCAGAACCTGTGGGGCTTCGCGATCGGCACGCCCGAGCAGAACAATCCGATCAACGTGCCGGGACCGCTGTACGTCGAGCATTACAACGTGCCTATCCTGGTGCGCAACTACAACCGGCTGCCGCCGGAAGGACAGAACGGCGGGTTCGGGAAACCCTCGGTGACGACGCACCTGCACAACGGCCACACGCCCTCGGAGAGCGACGGCAATCCCTGCAACTACTTCGAGATCGGCCAGTTCTACGACCAGCACTACCCGAACGTCTACGCCGGGATCAACTCCACGCATCCGGGCACGGGCGACATCCGGGAGGCTCTGCATACGCTCTGGTATCACGATCACCGCGTCGATTTCACCGCCCAGAACACCTATAAGGGCCTGGCGGGGATGTATCTGCTCTTCAACGATAAGGATACCGGCGACGAGTTGACGGGGTTCCATCTGCCGAGCTTCCCGCAGTTCGATATCCCGATGGTGTTCAACGACAAGGTGATCGATCCCAGCACCGGCCAGCTCTTCTTCGATCTGTTCAACCTGGACGGCATCCTGGGCGACCGGTTCCTGGTAAACGGCAAGGTGCAGCCGGTGCTGCACGTCAGCCCGCGCCGCTACCGCTTCCGCTGGCTGAACACGGGGCCGTCACGGTTCTATCAGTTCTTCCTGACCGATCTGACCAACTTGGGCGCGAACAACACGTTCTGGCAGATCTCGACCGACGGCAATCTCACGGACCGGCCGTATCAGGTCTCGAGCTCACGCGTCAGCGTTTCGGAGCGCGTGGACGTGATCGTCGATTTCACCGGGAAGGCGGGGAAGACGTTCTACATCGAGAACCGGCTGATACAGAACGACGGACAGGGGCCGAGCGGCGGGCTCTTTGCAGCGGGGCAGGGCGATCTGATCTTGAAGATCGTCGTAGACGGTCCGGTGGTGAACGACAACAGCCAGAATCCGGCCACCATCAAAGCGTTCTACGGTTTCCCGAACACGACCGATCCGGTGCGGGCCGAGCGCACCTTCGTTTTCCAGAACCGGGGCGACTGGGAGATCAACGGGAAGATCTTCGCCTGCGACGACATCCGCTTCCAGGTCCTGAAGAATTCCAACGAGCGGTGGACGATACAGAACGAGGGCTCGAGCTGGCACCATCCGGTCCATATCCACTTCGAGGAATTCCAGACGCTGTCGATCAACGGCAGGGCGCCCGCCACCTCTCCGCTCGTCCAGAAAGGCCGCAAGGACGTGGCGAGGCTCGAGTCGAACGATACGCACGTGGTTTACTTCCGATTCCGCGACTTCCACGGCAGATATCCGATCCACTGCCACAACGTCGTGCACGAGGACCACGCCATGATGGCGCACTGGGAGATCGTCGATACCGGCGGCGACACCAACCCGCGCCCGTAGCTCTGGACCGCGAAAGGAGGCACCATGATCAAGATGTCCAGGTGAGCATGGTTGGGAATGGCAGGCGCCGCGGCGGCGGTCGGGGTGGTCGGACTGCCGTCTTTGCAGCGGGAAAGCCGCGCGGCGCCATTGCCGCCGCGCGAGCTGATCCGGCGGCGGAATTTTCCCAATGTGGTACTCACCACGCACGAAGGCGAGCAGGTCCGCTTCTACGACGATCTCATCAAGGACAAGTTCGTGACCATCAACATGATGTACACGACCTGCAAGGCGACCTGCCCGCTCACCACGGCGAATCTCGTGCAGGTGCAGAAGCTGCTCGCCGACCGCGTCGGGCGCGATCTTTTCATGTACTCGATCACGCTCGACCCGAAGCAGGACACGCCCGAGGTGCTGAACGCGTACGCCAAGACGTTCGGCGTGGGGGCAGGCTGGAAGTTTCTCACCGGGAACCCGGACGATATCGAGCAGTTGCGCCGCCGCCTGGGGTTCGCGTGGGCCAACCAGGAAATGGACAGGAACAAGGACTTCCACACCGGGAACCTGCGCTACGGGAACGAGCCCCTCATGCTCTGGGGAGCCGTACCGGGCTTGGCGGAGCCGACGTGGGTCAGCGAATGCATCCTGTTCGCTGACTGGCCACAGAACCGGCAGAAGGACCGCGAGCGCATCGCGGAGGCGAAGTCCCGCAAGGCGTCGGGTGCCGAGCGTGCGGAGCCGGTGGCGCCGATAACTCA
>VBCJ01000440.1 GCA_005884335.1 Betaproteobacteria bacterium
CGCGACCCCTGACGCCGGTCGTGGAACCAGCGCAGAGCTGCCGCCTCGTCCGGAAAGAGCGAAAGATTGAGTCCCTGCCGTCTCGCACGCGCCTCGATGTCGTCGCCGGGCAAGCCGAGCCTTGCGCCCTTGCCCACGATGGCTATCTTGTTCGACCGGTACCAGGCATTTTTCTTCGCGTCAGGCAAGGCGCCGATACATCGGTCCAAATGGAAAGGCTTAGGCGAGCGAGCGTATATCAGGACGCGGGAGCGCACATTTTCCAGGCTTGCCCGAAAAACCGCGCGGAGGAAGGACTTCGTCTGCCCGCGCGATTGCTGGTCGATCAGCTCCGCTCTCAGGTATCCCTCTTCCAGGCTTATCAGGTACCTTAGGGCACGCCGACGCGCGGCCCAGCGTGCCACAATGCTCTTCCACAAAGTGATCCGCATGGGTCCTGACCACGGCGTGCCGATCGAAGTGGTCACGCTGGAGCGGAAAAATGAAATACAGTTCGGTGCGAGGATGAACCATTCGGTCTAGTCTCTTGGTGGCGCAGACCTTCATTTCCAAAAGTCCATGACTCCCCCGCCCCGACCACTCGGCCGAGGCCTCATGATCCTGCTCGCGGTGTCGGTGTTCGCGGGCGCCGGAACCATCCATTACCAGACACCGATGCTCGGGGCGTTCGCCGCGGAGTTCAACGCCGACGCCGCGGCGGCCGGATGGGTAGCAACGCTCACCTTTGGCGGCTTTCTCGCCGGCACGTTCTTCCTGGTGCCGCTCGGCGACCGCTTCGACAAGCGGCGGCTGATCCTCGCGGAGCTCGCGGTGCTGATCGTCGCCCTGCTCGCGATGGCGGCCGCGCCTTCGCTCGCCGCGCTCGCCCTGGCGAGCCTCGTCGTCGGCATCACTGCCGGATTTGCCCAGCTGGTCATTCCGCTAACGGCGGAGCTCACGCCGCCGGCGACGCGCGGGCGCGTGATGGGCGCGCTGCTCGCCTGCCTGTTCCTCGGCATCCTCTTCGGGCGCGTTGCGGGAGGCCTAATCGCCGAGTTCCTCGGCTGGCGTTGGACCTACGTCGCGGCGGCGGCCATGCTGGTCGCGCTCGCGCCGGCGCTCGTCCTGTGGCTTCCCTCGATGCCGGCGAAGACGCGGCTCGGCTACGGCCGCCTGCTGCGCTCGCTCGGCGAGTTCCTGCGCGACAACGCGACGCTGCGGCGCGCGTCGACCATCCAGTTCCTGCTCGGTATTTCCTATGGGGGCTTCTGGGCCACGGTCGCGCCCATGATGCTCGCGCTGCACGGTTTCGGGCCGGCGCAGACCGGCCTCCTGGCGATCCCCGGCGCAGCGGGCATACTCGTGTCGCAGGCGGCGGGCCGCTGGACCGACCGCCGCGGCGCCTTTCCCATCGTCACGGGCGGCGTGTGCCTGGTGCTCGCGGCGTACGTCGCGTTCGCGTTCGCTCCCTTGTGGGTCGGCGCGGTGATCGCGGGCGCGGTGCTCCTCGACTGCGGGCTGCGCTCGGCCCTGGTGGCGAACCAGACGCTGATCACTTCGGTCGCGCCGGAAGCGCGCAGCCGCTTCAACACCGTCTTCGGCGCGCACATCTGGGGCGGCAACGCGGTCGGGGCGTTTCTCGCGAGCACCGCGCTCGCGCACTCCGGCTGGCTCGCGGTATGCGCCATCGCGCTGAGCGCATCCTGCCTCGCGCTCCTCGTGCAGTGGAGCTCGCACCCGGCACGTGGAGTATCATGAATGGAAATTCCCGCACATTAGAGGAAAGGGAGGACGGAGATGATCGCAACAAGAGGAGTTGTCGCGTCGTCGCTCGTCGCGGCTGCAATGGGAGGTCCCTCCCTCGCGCTCGCCGAGGACACGTTCCAGGCCGAGGCAAGCCTGTCCTACTCTCGCCTGCGTACCGATTTTTCCCGCTCGAATACAGCGACCGGGGAGCTCACCTATTTCTTCGACGCGCTTCCGGTGGTCAAGGACTACCCGCTCGAGCAGGCGCAGTTCGTCGAGCGAATCGGGAGCCTGTCCGCGAACTACAGTCGGACCTACAACAACTACAACGACTTTGAAAGCCTGAACAACGGCTCGATGTACGGTGTCACGGCCCTGTTCGCGCGGCCCGGGACACCCTTTTTCGCCAGCGCCGGCTATGACTCCCTCTATTCCGGAAAACTCCGAAACGGTCCTCTCGAAAGCGAGGCTGATGCAAAGTTCTACCAGCTGGCGGTCGGCGCATACGTCGACAAGGCCACGGCGCTCAGCCTGGGCTGGTCGAGGAACACGGTGCGAAACAAATCCACCTTCGGTGGCGCACCGTTTTCCGATTCCAAGGATACCTTGGACTCCGTCAGTATTTCCGGCCAGCACCTTGCTCGACTTTCCGGCGGAGATCACCTCGCGCTCCTCGCCGGCCTGTCCCTGGACGCCCACGAGCGGCAGGGCTCCGCGTCCGAAAAGAACCGGACCGTCTTCGTTCAGGCGACTTATTACCCGACGAAGATGCTGGGCCTCAAGCTTGGAGTCTTGGCCGATCGCGGCGACGACCGCCTTAACGAGGGAGAGTTCTATCTTGCGGGAGTACAGATGTTCGTCACGCCGACGCTCAGTCTGAGCCTGGACTTCCAGAAGAGTCACGCAAAGGCCCCGAACGCCACCGACTTCGACGTCGTCACCCTCAAGGCATTGGCGCGCTTCTAGGGCGTCCGCCCGCCGTCGTCACTGCGGCTGGATGTTCGCCTGCTTTGCGATATTCCGGAAAACGACCATCTGGTCGCGTACGAACTTCGCGAACTCGTCGGGCTTCATCGGCGCGGACGTGATGCCGATTCTGCCGAACTGCTCGCGCACTTCCTTTCCTTGCAGGATTGCGTTCACCTGCGCGTTCAGCTTCTGCACCACGGCGGGCGGCGTTCCGGCGCGCGCCCAGATGCCGAACCAGAGCGAAAGGTTGTAGTTCGCGAGGCCCTGCTCGGCCAGCGTGGGGATGTCCGGCACGACCGAGGACCGCTGCGCGGTGGA
>VBCJ01000098.1:0-3237 GCA_005884335.1 Betaproteobacteria bacterium
CGATACATCGTGGTCAGGTCCCGAAAAGCCCGGTCGATCTGCGCAGGCGCCGCCTTGGGATACAACTCGAGGAAAATCCGGTTTACTTCCGAGTTGACGAGCGCCGAGTCGGTGGTGTTCACCCGGCAAGAAACATCGTACTCGTTACCGCGACGGTTCACTTGCACTTGAATTGCGTCCTCCGACTGGCTTGCCCCTGGAGGGCAAACCGAGGGCATTTTACCGCCCATTCCCGGGAGAAGGGTCCGGAAAACGTGAATTATTTGGCATTCGCATCCGCTTTCTCAAGGTCGCCCGCTTAGGTCTTGAGGGTAAACGGGTTGAAGTCCGTATCCCTGTCGTAGTAATCCTCCTGTTCGGCGCGCTTCAGCCAGCCGACAACGGCGTATGTCAGCGGCGTAAACGCCACTTCCAATCCGACCTTGGAAGCGAACTGCACCAGCATAATCTGCGGCAGCCTGTCATCGGGAATCAGCCCGCTTCCATAGAACGCGAGCGGGTAAAAAATCAAGGAATCGACGCCCTCGCCGAAGATCGTCGAGCCGATAGTGCGCGTCCACAGCCACCGGCCCCGCGTGAGAATTTTCATCTTCGCCAGCACGAACGAGTTGACGAACTCCCCGCACAGGAATCCGATCAGGGAAGCCGCTGCAATTCGCCAGGTCGAGCCGAAGGCGATTTCGTAGGCCGCCTGGTTCTTCCAAAAAGGCGCCGGGGGCAAGCCGACCACGATCCAGGCCATGAAAGCGGCGAAAGCAAGGCCCGCGAATCCGGCCCAGATCACGCGTCGGGAACGGGCGTAGCCATAGACCTCGGTGAGGATGTCGTCGAAGACGTAGGAAATCGGAAAAAACAGCACGCCGGCCCCGAACGACACGATCCCTGTCAGTGGCAGGTCGAACTGCGCGATCTTGGCAGGGCCGATCAGGTTCGAGCAGATCAGCACCGTGACGAACGCCGCCATGATGAATTCATAGTAGCGGTAGGAACGCGGGTTCATGAATTTTCCTTGCCGGGATTGGGCGGTGGAGCGGGCGATCCGGGCCTCGCCCGGGCCAGCTCCGCGGCGAGATCCATCACCGCCGCGGCATAGAGGTTGGATCGGTTGTAGCGCGTCAGGACGAAGAAATTCTGCAGCGTCACCCGGAAGTCGGACGGGTGGCCCGGGGTTTCCAGCTCGATCAACGCGCAGCGCGTGTCGGGGGGCATGGGAACGGCGGGTTTCACGCCGAGCCCGGCGAGCTCGGCGGCGCGGCTGGCCGGCGCGACTCCCGCCTCCGCGAGCTTTCGCCAGCCCTCACCGTTCACCTCGGCGGAGTAAGCCACCGGCTCCCCACGGGCCCATCCGTGAGCCTTCAGGAAATTGCCGATGCTGCCGATGGCGTCCGCCGGGCTCGTCGCGAGATCGCTCAGTCCGTCGCCGTCGTAATCCACCGCGAAACGCCGGTACGATCCCGGCATGAACTGGGGAATGCCGATCGCCCCCGCGTACGATCCCTTGACGCGCAGGGGATCGATTCCCGCCTCGCGGCTGAGCATCAGATAGTTCTCCAGCTCGCCGCGGAAGAACTGTGCGCGCTTCGGGTAATCGAATGCGAGCGTAGCGAGGGCATCGATCACCCGGTAGGTCCCGATATTGCGGCCGTAAGTGGTCTCCACGCCGACGATGCCCACGATGATTTCCTCGGGCACGCCGAATTCGCTCGCGGCGCGCGCGAGCGGCACGGCGTTGCGGTTCCAGAACTGCACGCCCGCCTCGACGCGCTGGGGGTTGATGAATATCGCCCGGTAAGCCTGCCAGGACGCGAGCGCGGTCTCGGCGGGCTGCTCCATCGCCTTGATGATCGCGGGCTGAAACTGCGCCTTGCCGAAGACCCGGTTGAGTTCCCTGCGGGTGAAGCCATGCTTCTTCACCATTTCGGCGATGAACTGCTTGACTTCCCTGCGGTGCGGGTAAGCCGGAGGATCTGCGGCGGCGGCCGAGCCGATCTGCAGCGCGAGGGCCGCGGCCACGAAGAACCCGTGACTGGCCTTCAAGGACCGAATTCCCGAACCAGATGTTTCAGACGGGCGATCGAGCGGGCGTCGGGGCCCGGGCCGTAGCGCTGATCGACGTAGAGGGCGGCGATGGCGCGCACGGCGTTCTCGCTCGCCGGGAGCGCTCGGGCAACGCGGCTCGCATAGTCGAGCGGGCCCTCGGCGCGCGCGCGCGCAAGGCCCTCGCGAGCGAGCTTGTCGCAGAAGCGCGACCACGCGCGCTGCACCGGATCCTCGCGCCGTATTCCGCGAAGGAGCCAAAGCGCGGTCAGCAGCAGCACCCCGGCCACGCTCCAGAACAGCATCACGGTCATCGTTTGCCAGCTCGGTTGCTGCATCCCCAGCCACGAAAGCATCTCGCGCTAGCGGCAGTGACGCTCCTCCCGGCGCGGTGGCCGTGATGCCGAGTTCGACTCGGATCGGGACCGCGACGGCGGTGGGATCGACGCGAGTCCAGCCGTTCCCGGCGAGCCACACTTCGGCCCAGGCGTGGGCGTCGGCCTGGCGCACGACCATGTAGCCGTCCACCGGATTGGTGTCTCCTCCCTGGTAACCGGTCACCACGCGGGCGGGCACGCCGGCAGCGCGCATCATAAACGCAAAACTCGAGGCGAAATGCTCGCAGAATCCCTGCTTAGTGTCGAACAGGAACTCGTCCACCGAGTTCCGGCCGAGCGCCGGCGGCTGCAAGGTGTACTCGAAGCGGCCGCCGCGGAAGAACTCGATGGCGCGGCTCACGATCGCCCCAGGATCGGCCAGCGACTCGCGCCACTCGCCCGCGAGCGCGAGCGCACGCGGGTTGACGCCGCGCGGGAGCCTGAGCGCGTTGGCGAGGTCTTCGGGACCGCCTCCACTTGCCGCCTGGAATTGGGGAAAGGAGCTCATTTCGTAGCGGATCCGGCTGCGAATCGGCGTCAGGGAGATCACGAGGTACTCGGAGGTGAGGCGCGCGGCCGGCGGGATCCGCGCCGGCATTTCCAGCGCGAACATCCAGTTGTGGTTGTGTGGCTCGAGGGTCACTTCGTAATCGACCGGCGAGTCGGCGGACTCGACGCTCATGCTCCGGCGCAGCTGGGGCAGGCCCACGCGCCAGGTGAGGCCGTCGAAATCCGACAGCACCGGGCCGCGCCAGTAGAGCCGGGCTCGCGGGGGCGGCTCGGTTCGGAATTTCACCCTGAATGCGATCGCGTCCGACAGGGA
>VBCJ01000098.1:3277-10947 GCA_005884335.1 Betaproteobacteria bacterium
GGGCCGCTGCGGCGCGCTGAACCCGACGAGCGCAGTCGTGGTGACGAACACCGTGAGCAGCATCAGCCCCGCGATCGGGATGGACTGGGAGTAGAAAAAGTTGGCCAGAGCGACGAAGTAGACGAGAAAAGCCACGACAAAGACATCGCGCTGGGCGCGCGTCTCCAGCAGCTTGAGGAACAGAAGCAGCACGAGCAGCGTCACCCCCGGGTCGCGGCCCATGATCGTGCGATAGGAGAAGAAGACGCCGAGCGCGCCGGCGACGGTCAGCAGAATCAGCAGCCAGCGGGCGGGCAGGGCGCCGCCGCGAATCGAAACGAAGGCGCGCCAGAAAAGGAGGGCGGCCGCGCTGGCGTCGACCCAAAAGGGCAGCCACAGAGTGTGCGCGGCCACCGTGAGTGTCGCGCCGGCGATCAGCGCAGCGAACGGCAGCGGCGGCAGCGACTCGGCGTTTTTCGGCTCAGCCACGGTAGAGCGCAAGCTCTTTCAAACAACGCTCCCGGTGCGGGAATCCCTCGCCGAGGGGCACCTCGACGCCCGGGAGCTTCAGCCCGTAACGCAGGCCGCGCTCCTCGGCGAGCATGACCCAGCGAGCAAGTCGCGACAGCCGCGCCTCCGTGTGCATGCCCGCGGGGAGCCCATCCCAGTCGAACCAGAGCTCGGAAGCGGCGCGTCCGGCGAACAGCTTGGTGAGCAGGAGCTCGCTTCGCGCCGAGGCCTTCCAGGCGATATGGCGCGGAGAATCGCTCGCCTGGTAGGGTCGCAGGCCCGCGAAATCGTCGGTCCCGGCACCCGCCGAGATCGCGTCGCCGGTGTCCGAGTCGGAATGCACAGGAGGCAGCGGGGCCGAATCGGGTCGCGGGTACACGAGCGCGCGCGTGTCCGGCTGCACGTAGCTCCAGGCGCGCATCAGGCCCAGAGGAAACCGCGTATCGACGGTCACCCGCTCGAGCTGCAGCCAGCCCCGCTTCTCGGCCTTCACCGGCAGCGCGACGGAGCGGTGCGCTCGCGCGGGCGCGTCGCAGCTCACCCGGGCTCCGCGGCAGGCGAGATCGAGCGAATGGCGATCGAAGTCGCTCTTGTTCTCGAATACGAGCTCGAACTGCGCCGTGTCCCCCGCGAACACGGGCGCCGCGCGCCCGGCGCTCACGTAAAGGTGCGCAAGATTCCTGAAGGTGTGCAGGATCGAAACGATGCCCAGGCCCGCGAGCAGGAACGTGAGCACGTAGCCGAGGGAGAGGTTGTAATTGATCGAGCCGATCAGCATCAGGATCACGGCGACCCCGAAGCTCAAGCCGTGACGCGTGGGCAGGATGTAGACGCGGCGCTGGCTCAGGAACACCACGCCCGGTTCCGGCGCGTGGCGTCCGAACACCCACTGGAAGAAATTGTAGGCCTGCGAATACTGCAGCACCCGGTCGAGCTTCACGGGATGGGCACGGCGGCGATCAGGCCGTTCGCCTTGTCGACGCTCGAGACGCGAACCCCGTCGTGCACGGGCCGCAAGCGGTGGCCGGCCACGCCGGGGAGCACGGCCTGCACGTCCTCCGGGACGACCTTGTCGCGGCCTTCGATCAGCGCCCAGGCGCGCGAGGCGTGCAGCAGGGCGAGCGCCGCGCGCGGAGAAAGGCCCGTCGCATACTCGGGCGACCGCCGCGAATGCTCGACGAGCGCCTGGATGTAATCCAGAAGCGGCGCCGCGGCGTGCACGGTCTTCACCATCGCCTGCAGATCCATGAGATCGCCCGGCGCGAGGCACGCGTCGAGTCCGGCGATCATGTCGCGGCGGTCCGCGCCCTGGAGCAGGGTGCGTTCGGCGTCGCGATCGGGATATCCCAGCTCGATCCGCATCAGGAACCGGTCGAGCTGCGATTCGGGCAGCGGAAAAGTGCCTACCAGGTGCGAAGGGTTCTGCGTCGCGACGACGAAGAAGGGCTCGGGGAGCTTGCGCGTCTCGCCTTCGGTCGTGACCTGATGCTCCTCCATCGCCTCGAGCAGCGCCGACTGGGTCCTGGGCGTGGCGCGGTTGACTTCATCGGCGAGGATCAGCTGCGAAAAAATCGGCCCCGCGTGGAACCTGAAGGTGGAGTTTCCGCGCTCGTATACCGATACACCGATGATGTCGGCGGGGAGCATGTCGCTGGTGAATTGTATGCGGTGAAAATTCAAGCCCAGGAGCTTCGCGAGCACCTGCGCGAGCGTGGTCTTGCCGACGCCGGGCAGATCTTCGATCAGGAGGTGCCCGCTCGCGAGCAGGCAGGCGAGCGCGAGACGGATCTGGCGCTCCTTGCCGAGAATTATTTTTCCCGCTTGCTGAACGACGCCCTGAATGAGCGGATAGGACATTCGATGCGGCCGTGCCGCCAAACCGTCCGTTAAAGTCGTAAGTTTACTGGAAAGCCGTTATGATTGGACGGAAGGAATAAAGTTCATGGCGACGGCGTTTATCACGCATGCCGACTGCGCGAGGCACGACATGGGCCGCCACCACCCGGAGAGCCCGGCGCGGCTCGCCGCGATCGAAGACCACCTCATCTCCTCGGGTCTGGCGGGACTGCTCGAGCGCCACGATGCGCCAGCGGCCAAGGTGAGCGAGCTCGCCCGGGTGCATCCACTCGAATACATCGAAGCGATCCGCGAGGCCTCGCCGCGGAGCGGAATCGTGCACCTCGATCCCGATACCGCGATGTGCCCGCACACCTGGGATGCGGCGCTTCGCGCGGCGGGAGCCGCGGTGCTCGCCACGGACCTCGTGGTCGGCGGGCGCGCCGACAGCGCCTTTTGCGCGGTGCGCCCGCCGGGTCATCACGCGACGCGCACCCGCGCGATGGGGTTTTGCCTCTTCAACAACGTCGCTGTCGGGGCCAAGCACGCGCTCGAGCAGCACGGCGTCGAGCGCGTGGCGATCATCGACTTCGACGTGCACCACGGCAACGGCACCGAGGACATCTTCAGCGACGACGAGCGCGTCGTGATGGCGAGCATATTCCAGCATCCGTTCTATCCCTACAGCGGCACCGAGAATCCCGCGCCGAACATGGCCAACGTGCCGCTGCCGGCTGGCTCGGACGGGCGCGCCTTGCGCGCGGCGGTAGAGAAAATCTGGCTGCCTGCGCTCGACGAGCTCGAGCCGCAGATGATCTTCGTTTCGGCGGGTTTCGATGCCCACGTCGAGGACGACATGGCCGGCTTGCGCTTTACCGAAGCCGACTACGCCTGGGTCACGCAGCGCATCAAGGAAGTCGCCGACAAGTACGCCGGCGGAAAGATCGTGTCGGTTCTCGAGGGAGGCTACGCGCTCTCCGCGCTCGGACGGAGCGTGGTGACGCATCTGAAGGTCCTGGGCGCTTCCTAGGAGTTTTCCCATGAGAATGTGGCATTGCCTGGCTCTGAGCCTCGGATTGCTGCTGCCCGCTGCGTGCGGGAAGAGCACCAGCGGCGATTTGCCCTTCGCCGTGCAGTTGCAGCAGGTACTCGGCAGCGGCCTCTCCGGCCCAATCGACTTGCAGGCACCGCCGAACGACTCGCGCCTGTTCATCGCCGAGAGGCCCGGGAGGATTCGCGTCGTGCAGGGAGGAACCTTGCTGCCGACGCCAGTCCTCGACATCTCCAGCCGGGTGTACACGCAGGGCGAGGCCGGTCTGCTTTCATTTGCCTTTCATCCGCAGTTCGCGAGCGGCCAGCCCTTCGTATTCGTCCATTTCGTCGAAAGCGTTACCGGTAACCAGGGCAATATCGTCGTCGAGCGTTACAGCGTTTCGACCAGCGACCCGAACCTGCTCGACGCCGCGAGCGCGCAGCTGGTGATCCGGATTTCCCACGCGGCAAACAACAATCACTACGGCGGCCGAGTGGCATTCGGTCCCGACGGCATGTTTTATCTTTCGGTTGGGGACGGCGGTGGCGGCGGTGATCCGTCGGGCAACAGCCAGAACGCGACCACGCTCCTCGGTAAGCTGCTGCGCTTGGACGTCAGCACGCTTCCCTACACTATTCCGCCTGATAACCCAGTCTTTCCCGGCACGGCCCGGAACGAAAGCTGGGCGATCGGTTTGCGCAATCCGTTCCGCTATGCCTTCGACGGGGGGCAGCTGTACATCGCCGACGTCGGCCAGGACCAACGCGAGGAAATCGACGTGGTCCAGGCAAATTCTGCCGGCCTCAACTACGGGTGGAACCTCATGGAGGGCTTGCGGTGTTTTCCGAATGGTGGTCAATGCAACATGACGGGGCTGACTCTGCCGGTCTACGACTACGATCACAACCAGGGTTGCGCAATCATCGGTGGCTACGTGTACCGCGGCGCGGCGATACCCGACCTAAGGGGGTCGTATCTGTTTTCGGATCTCTGCAGCGGCTGGCTGCGCAGCCTGCTCATGGCGAATGGCGTTGTGAACGTGAGACAGGCGCCGAATGTAAGCGTGGGGACTCCTTTCTCTTTCGGCCAGGATGGCTTCGGCGAGGTCTACGTGCTGACCTCCGACGGCCGGGTGCTCCAGATCGTCAAGCAATAAGCCGCGATTCAAGCGGTTTCAGACGCGCGCCGGACCGCCTCTCGCGACGGGCAATCCCGCCACCGTCCAGGCGTTGGTGCCGCCGTCCACGTGCACGACGCGGTGGAAACCCGCGGCGCGAAGCTCAGCTGCGGCAAACTGGCTGCGCGTGCCGGTCTGGCACACCACATAAACCGGATCGTTCGCGTCCATGTTTGCGAGCAGCGCCGCGGGCTCGAGCGTATCGAGCGGAACGTTGACCGAGCCGGAAATTCTCAGGGCGTTGAATTCCTCGGGCGTGCGCACGTCCAGAAGACGGATTCCCGGCGCGCCCAGCACCTCGGCGAGCTGTTTCGCGGATACGCTTTGCACCGCGATTTTCGGCTGCCCGAGCGCGCTTGCGACCGCAGGCTGGCCCGCGCCGCCTTCGAGATTGGCCGGGACCGCTTCGTGGATGCGCGCCGGCATGGGCAGGTTGAGATTGTTCATGATGGAAAGGAACTCCTCGCGGGTCTTGCCCGCGACGCGCGCGTTGAAGCGCTTCTCCTCGCCGATGCTGCTCACCCTGCGTCCCTTGTAGTCGTGGGCGGGGTAGACGAGGATCTGCTCGTCGAGGGCGAAGAGCTTCTCCGTGATGCTGTGCCAGAGCGCCTCCGCACTCCCGTTTTGGAAATCGGTCCGCCCACAGCCGCCGATGAGCAGGGTGTCGCCGGTGAAGACCCGGTCGCGCCACAGGTAAGAGACGCTTCCCGGCGTATGCCCGGGCGTCGCGATGGTGAGAATTTCCTCGTGGCCGAAGAGGATCACGTCGCCGTCCTTGAGCAGGCGGTCGTAACCTTGCGCATTGCAGTCCCGGCAGACAGCGGTCTGCGCGCCTGTGGCTCGCTTGAGTGCGTGCGCGGCGGTCACGTGGTCGGCATGCACGTGGGTCTCGAGCGTGTACTTGAGCGCGAGGCCGTGCTCGCGCAGGAGGCGCACGTCGCGCTCCACCTGTTCGGTGACCGGATCGATCATCACCGCCTCATGGTTTGAATCGTCGGCGATGAGATACGTGAGAGTGGACGATGCCGGGTCGAAAAGCTGTTTGAAGAACATGGCGTCCTCCGATCGGATACGTCCACCCGCTTAAGGCCGGGCCTTCAGCAGCTCCGTGGCGGCGTGCGCCATCGCGGTCTGGTCGAGCCGCTCGAGGGACAACGCCTGAGCTTCATCATAATGCAAATAGTTCTGCGCGGCCGCGCGCAGATAGGACGGGTCGTAATGGGTGACGAGAAGGTCCGCGACCAGCTCCTCCCACGCGCCCGATTCGGTCTGCGCGAGCCAGCGCCCGATCACGGCGCGGCCGTAGCGGCTCGTCAGACATCGCAGCTTCTCCTTGAGCGCCGCGGGCTTCTCCAGAAAATGCCGGTATTCCTCGATCAGAAAGCGCATGCGCTCAGGCAGAGGCACCTCCAGGCGCAGGCACTCCCCCTCGCGCATGCGGTCGAGGAGCTTCGCGGGCACCTGCAGCTGGCCGATTTTCTTGCTCTCGGCCTCGACGAAGACGGGGCGCGCGGGATCGAGGCGCTTCAACGCGCTCCACACCAGGCTGTCGAACATCTTCTGCGAAGGCTGCGGCTCGCCCGGAAGCTCGCCGAGCAGAGAGCCGCGGTGGCGGGCGAGGCACTCCAGATCCAGCACCTGCGCCCCTTGCGCCGCGAGCGCGGCGAGGAGGCGACTCTTGCCGCTCCCGGTGGCGCCGCATACCACCCGGAACCGGAAACATTGCGGTGTCTCATCGAGCTGCGCCATGACTTCGCGACGGTACGCGCGGTAGCCGCCTTCGAGCGTCGCCGCGTCCCAGCCGACCTGGCGCAGCACGTGGGCCATCGCCGCGGAGCGTTGCCCGCCGCGCCAGCAATAGACGAGGGGGCGCCAGCCTTGCCCGCGGCCGCGGAAACGCTCCTCGATATGCTGCGCGATGTTCTTCGACACGAGCGCCGCGCCGATTTTTTTTGCGTCGAACGGGGAGATCTGCTTGTAGAGCGTGCCCACGTGCGCGCGCTCGGCGTCGTCGAGCACCGGGCAGTTCACGGCTGCCGGCACATGATCGAGCGCGAATTCGGCGGGCGAGCGCACGTCGATCACCTCGTCAAAGGCGTCAAGCTGTGCTACCGTAACGGTGTTCAAGCGTTTCAGTTCCATCCCCAATTCTATCCATGAACGCCCCCGCCGATCTCATCCGCCTGACGCAGTTCTCCCACGGGGGCGGCTGCGGCTGCAAGATCGCGCCGGCTGTACTCTCCGAGATCCTCGCCAAGACCCCGATCCGCGGGCTGCCGAAGGACCTGCTGGTGGGGATCGAATCGAGCGACGACGCCGCCGTGTACCGGTTGAACGACGAGCAGGCGATCGTCGCCACCACCGATTTCTTCACGCCCATCGTCGATGATCCCTACGACTTCGGCCGCATCGCCGCGACCAACGCGCTCTCGGATGTGTATGCGATGGGCGGCAAGCCGATTTTCGCGCTCGCCATCGTCGGCATGCCGCTCGAGAAAATGCCGGTCGAGGTGATTCAAAGAATCATCTCCGGAGGAGAGTCGGTGTGCGCGCAGGCCGGGATCCCTATCGCGGGCGGCCATTCCATCGACACGCTCGAACCGATTTATGGCCTCGTGGCGCTCGGCCTGGTGCATCCGAAGAAAGTGAAGAGGAACGACCGCGCGCGGGCGGGCGATGTTCTCATACTCGGCAAACCGCTCGGGGTCGGCATCCTTTCCGCCGCGCTCAAGAAAGGCAAGCTCTCCGCTTCGGGCTACAAGCAGATGGTGGAGATCACCACGCAACTCAACACGCCCGGCACCGCGCTTGCCGACCTGGAAGACGTTCACGCGCTCACCGACGTCACCGGCTTCGGCTTGGCAGGGCATCTCCTCGAGATCTGCCGCGGATCGAAGCTCGGCGCTGAGATCCGCTTCGACGGTCTGCCGGTCTTGCCCGAGGCGCTCGAATGGGTGAAAGAAGGCACCGCAACCGGCGCCTCCGACCGCAACTGGCAGGGCTACGGGCACGAAGTGCACATGCCTGTCGGCGCGCCCGACTGGAAGCGCAAGCTCATCAGCGATCCGCAGACGAGCGGGGGGTTGCTCGTCGCTTGCGCTCCTGCTGCGGAAAAGCGCGTGATCGAGGAATTCC
>VBCJ01000441.1 GCA_005884335.1 Betaproteobacteria bacterium
TCACCGCCGAGCTTTCCCCTCCGGTGTCCACCGATCCCGCCGAATTCATCGACCACGCGCTCGCGTTGCGCGGGCTCGTCACAGCGATCAATGTGACCGACGGCGCGGGATCGAGAGCGCACATGTCGAGTCTCGCGGCAGCGCATTTCCTGGTGCGAAGCGGCGTCGAGCCCGTTCTGCAGATCACCTGTCGCGACCGGAACCGCATTGCGCTGCAGGCCGAGCTGCTCGGGGCCGCGGCGCTCGGCATACGCAATATTCTCGCGCTGCGCGGCGACGACCCGAAGCTCGGCGACCAGCCCGACACCAAGCCCGTTTTCGACCTGGATACGACGGCCTTGCTCGCAACCGCGCAGCAGATGCGCTCGGAGCACCGGCTTCCCTCGGGAACCGAGATCAAGGGCGCCGTGAAGTTCGTGCTGGGCGCGGCGGAGCTGCCGGTCGATCCTCCAGCCGGCTGGCGTCCCAACGGATTGGTCTCCAAGATGGAAGCCGGCGCCGAATTCATCCAGACGCAGTTCTGCATGGATCCCGACGCGGTGCGGCGCTACGCGGCGCGATTGCTCGAGCTGGGCGTGGCGCAAAAGCTGCCGATCCTGATCGGCATCGCCCCGATTCCTTCGGCGCGCTCGGCGCGCTGGATGAAAGAGAAGCTCTTCGGAGCGATGATTCCGGACAGGCTCGTGGAGCGGCTCGAGCGCGCCGCCGACCCGAAAGCCGAGGGCAGAAGAATCTGCGTCGAGCTTCTGCAGCAGCTCGTGGAGACCCCGGGTGTGGCCGGCGCGCACGTGATGGCGCCGGCTTTCCATTCCGCGATCGGTCCGGTGATCGAGGCCTCCCGCGTCGCTGGAGCGAAACGCGCGGGCGCGAGGCGCGGCTAGCTGCCGGCTGCGGGAAGCCGGGCGTCATGGCATTCAGCCAGCGTTTCATCGAGGTCGACGGTTGCAGGATCAACCTCCGCCGCGGCGGCTCGGGCGAGCCGCTCCTTTATCTGCACGGGTCGGGCGGCGCGCCGGCGGTCCTGCCTTTCATGGAGAAGCTCGCTGAGCGCTTCGACGTGCTCGTTCCAGAGCATCCGGGTTTCGGCGCGTCCGACGAGCCCGAGTGGCTGGAGAACATGCACGACCTCGCGTACTTCTATCTCGATGTCCTGAAGAGCCTCGAGCTTCGAGGCGTGCACCTCGTCGGCAGCTCGCTCGGCGGCTGGCTCGCTCTCGAGATGGCGGTTCGCGACGGCTCGCGACTGAAGTCGCTGGTGCTCGTCGGGCCGGCCGGCATCTCGGTGCCCGGCGTGAAGCCCGGCGATGTTTTTCTCTGGTCGCCGGAGGAACTGGCGCGGAATCTCTTTTTCGACCCGGCGCTCGCGGAGAAGATGCTCGCCCAGCCGATGACGCCCGAGCTGTTGGACGAGTCGCTCAAGAACCGGCATACCGTCGCGCGCCTCGGCTGGGAGCCGCGCATGCACGACCCGTTTCTCCGCAAGTGGCTGCACCGCGTGAACGTGCCCGTCAAGATCGTCTGGGGCGAAGCCGACAAGATCCTGCCCGTCGCGTACGCGGGCGAGTTCAAGAGGCTGATGCCCGGGGCGGAGGTCGACATCATCCCGCGCTGCGGGCACCTGCCGCAGGCGGAGAGACCGGAAGAATTCTGCGACATCGTCGTGCGATTCGCAGGGAAGGGGTGACGCCATGGAAGTGGTCCTGTTTCACTTGATGCCCTATGCCGACCTCGACCTGAAGGCCGGACGCGAACACGGCACGGTGTGGGTCAATTTGCCGAATTCGAATTTCGACCCGGTGAAGGGCCACAGGCTCTACAACCGCTATCTCGACGAGCTGGAGCACGGTGAGGAGCTGGGATTCGACGCGATCGCCGTAAACGAGCACCACCAGACCGCGTATGGCCTCATGCCTTCGCCCATCGTCACGGCTTCCGCGCTCGCGCGCCGGACCAAGCGGGCGAAGATCGCCATCCTCGGCAGCGCGCTGCCGCTGCGCGAGCATCCGCTCATGGTCGCCGAGGAGCACGCGATGATCGACGTGATCTCGGGAGGCAGGCTGATTTCCGGATTCGTGCGCGGCATCGGCGCCGAGTACCACACCTTCGGCGTGAATCCGACTTTCTCGCACGAGCGCTTCCACGAGGCGCACGATCTGATCGTGCGCGCCTGGACCGAGCCCGGTCCGTTCGCCTTCCAGGGCCGACACTACAACGTCCAATATGTGAACCTCTGGCCGCGACCTTACCAGAAACCCCACCCGCCCATCTGGATCCCGTCGCAGGGCAGCAAGGAGACGATCGACTGGGCGGCGCACCCGGACCGGCGCTATACCTATCTGCAGACCTTCAGCCCTGCGAACGTGGTGCAGCGCTACCTGAAGATGTACCGTGATACGTGCGAGGGTTTCGGCTACGAGGCCGAGGATAGGCAGCTCGGCTGGGCGGTGCCTGTATACGTCGCCGCCACGGACGAAGCCGCGCGCCGGGAAGCCAAGCCGCACTTCGAAGCCTTCCGCAACGTCTTCCTCAAGATGCCGGTCGAGATGCTGCTGCCGCCCGGATACACTTCGCGCGAGTCGCTGAAGAACGTGATGAAGGCGAAAGCGGCGATATTCGGCGACATCACCCTCGAGAAGTCGATCGAGCTGGGCTTGATCATATGCGGCAGCCCCGCGACGGCGCGCCAGGCGCTCGCGTCCTACTGGCAGGATATGCGGTTCGGGAATCTTCTCGTGCTGTGCCAGTTCGGCACGCTG
>VBCJ01000442.1 GCA_005884335.1 Betaproteobacteria bacterium
ACTCGGCCTACGGAAAGGAAACGATTCCCGTGCTCGATGCGCAAGCGAAGAAATACGGCTTCGAAGTGAGCCATATCCCGGTCGCGCACCCGGGCAACGAACAGCAGGCGCAATGGCTGCAGGTCCGGCAGATCAAGCCCGACTGGGTGATCCTGCGCGGCTGGGGCGTGATGAACCCGACCGCGCTCAAGGCCGCGGCGAAAATCGGCTTCCCGCGCACCAAGATCGTGGGCGTATGGTGGAGCGGAGCCGAGGAAGACGTGATCCCGGCGGGCGATGCGGCCAAGGGCTACATCGCCGCGGCGTTCAACGTTTCCGGCAGCAACTACCCGGTGGTCAAGGAGATCGAGAAGTTCGTGTACGCCAAGGGCAAGGGCGAGATGGAGGACAAGAGCCGCGTCGGCAGCATCTACTACAACCGCGGCGTCGTTTTCGGCATCGTCACCACCGAGGCGATCCGCACGGCCCAGGAAAGATATGGCAAGGGCAAGCCGATGACGGGCGACCAGATCCGCTGGGGCCTCGAGAACCTCAACATCGACGACAAGAAACTGAAGCAGCTCGGCGCGACCGGCTTCATGCAGGCGCTGAAAGTGTCCTGCATGGATCACGAGGGCGGCGGGTCGGTGAAATTCCTGCAGTGGGACGGCGCGAAGTGGAACACGATCACCGACTGGATCACCTCCGACCAGTCGATCGTGAGGCCCATGATCGAGGAGTCTGCGGCGAAATACGCCAAGGAGAAGGGCATCACACCGCGCGACTGTTCGAAGGAAGGCTGAGCATTATTTCCAGTTCCCTCTCCCGCTCTCGCGGGAGAGGGTCAGGGTGAGGGCAATGTCCGCCGTCCCGAGGCCCGAATCGCAGCAGCCCTACCTCGCCGTCAGCAACATCGAGGTCATCTACGACCACGTCATCCTGGTGCTGAAGGGCGTCTCGCTTTCGGTACCCGAAGGAAAGATCGTCGCGCTGCTCGGCGCGAACGGCGCGGGCAAGACCACCACGCTCAAGGCAATCTCGAACCTCCTTCGCGCCGAGCGCGGCGAGGTCACCAAGGGAACGATCGAATTCCGCGGGCGGCGCGTGGACCGGCTGAGCCCCGACGAGCTGGTGAGGCTCGGCGTGGTGCAGGTGATGGAAGGGCGTCACTGCTTCGCGCATCTCACCGTCGAGGAGAATCTCCTCACCGGCGCTTATACGCGCAGCGCGGGCCGTGCGCAGCTCAAGCGGGACCTGGAAAGGGTATACGGCTACTTTCCGCAACTGAAGGAACGGCGCGGCGCGCTCGCCGGCTATACCTCGGGGGGCGAGCAGCAGATGACCGCCCTTGGGCGCGCGCTGATGGCCCATCCGAGCATGATCCTGCTCGACGAGCCTTCGATGGGGCTTGCGCCCCAGATCGTCGAAGAGATCTTCGAGATCGTGAAGAGCCTCAATCAGAAGGAGAAGGTGAGTTTTCTGCTCGCGGAGCAAAACACCAACGTCGCGCTGCGCTACGCCGATCACGGCTACATCCTCGAGAACGGCCGCGTGGTCATGGACGGTGCCGCCGCCGAGCTCGCCGCGAACGAGGACGTCAAGGAGTTCTATCTCGGCATCTCCTCGGGCGCGCGAAGGAGCTTCAAGGACGTGAAGCACTACCGGCGGAGAAAGCGGTGGCTGGCTTGATCGCAGCGCCGAAATGTTCGGCGTAGAGGAGAGGGTTGGTGCAGGGAAGGATGCCTTTGTTTGTCAGGGTGCGTAATTGGAATGGCGATCTTTGAATATCAAGCGGTAGTGCGGGCGTTTACCGGAATAAAACACCCGAAAAGGTGTATTTAAAGGCACCTATTAGGGTGTCTAATTCAAGGTTAGGCCCAAGGTCAACCACCTCAACGGAAGGATGCAATGAAGACACGTTCACTTGCGGCAGCGGCAAGTATCGGTTTCATGTTTCTGCTTATGCTCGGCATCAATGCGGAGGCCGCTGAGCTCAAAGTGCTGAGCGCCATTGGAATGCAGTCGGTCCTGGAAGGCCTCGGGCCGAAGTTCGAGCGCGCGACCGGACACAAGCTCGCGATCTCGTTCGCCACTGCCGGCGCCGCAATAAAGCGTGCTCAAGGTGGCGAAGCCGTCGATGTCATCTCGTCGCCAGACGCCTTGAAACGCACGCTGCTAGCCGCGAAGTCGATCTCCTATGTTGAGCCAGCAAGCGGCGGCGCAAGCGGCGTCCATTTCGCCAAGGTGCTCGACCGCTTGGGGATCGCCAACGAGATGAAATCGAAGACAATCTTTCCCAACCCCAAAACTCCCGCTGAGGTTGGAGTCTTGGTTGCAAATGGCGAGGCCGAGATCGGCGTGCACGTAATCGTGGAATTGGTGTCGGTCGCCGGCATCGATATCGTCGGCCCGCTGCCAGGCGATCTCCAGAACATCATCGTCTTTGCCGCAGCCGTGATGGCCAGCGCCAAGGACGCGGAGGCGGCGAAGGCGCTGGTCACTTTCCTGCGTACACCCGAGGCGGTGGCGGTGATCAGGACGAAGGGCATGGAGCCTTCAACGCCGTGAGTCTTTGTCAACGATGCCACTTGAGCCTCACTCTAGATGCAGCGGACATTCTTCGTCCTCGCGCTGACCCGCAACTCGACGAATTCTCGTGGGGCTTATTCAGCCGATGAAAATATTTTCTGCGCTAGTTATCCTGCTCACCGCGTGCGGGGCGTCGGCGCAAACCTATCCCACCAAGCCCATCCGCCTCGTGGTCGGCTTTGCCCCGGGCGGTGCCGCCGACATCATCTCGCGCGCGATGAGCGATCCCCTGACGCGGGCGCTCGGCCAGGGCATCATCGTCGACAACAAGCCGGGGGCGGGATCGAGTCTCGCCGCCGAGTTCGTAGCCCGAGCCGCGCCCGACGGCTACACCCTCATGATCGCCAGCCAGAGCGGCATGATCGTGAATCCGCTGATCAACAAGAGCATCGCCTACGACACGCAGCGCGACTTCGCCGCCATCACACAGGTGACGAGCTCGCCACTGGTGGTCGCGGTCAATCCTTCCCTGCCGGTGAGCTCGATCCGGGAGCTCATCGCCGAAGCAAAAAAAAATCCAGGCAAGCTCAACTTCGCCACTTCCGGCAACGGCTCGCTGCCGCATCTCGCTACGGCGCTCTTCGATGCCCTGGCGGGCATCGAGATGGTGCACGTGCCCTACAAGAGCGGAGGCTTGTCGGTGCAGTCGGTCCTTGCGGGCGACACTCACGTGACATTCGCCACCGCCCCCTCGGTGATGCCGCTGGTTCAGGCCGGGCGGCTGCGCGGCCTGGCGGTGACGACGCGCGTTCGTTCGTCGCTGATCCCGGGCCTGCCGGGGATGGAAGAGGCAGGCCTTGCGAACTACGGCCTGTCGATCTGGTACGGGTTCTTCGCCCCTGTCGGAACGCCGCGCGGCATCGTGAAGCGCGTGTTCGACGCGACGGTCCAGACGCTGCATGACGCCCGGCTCAAGGAGATACTCGCCCGCGACGGAACCGAGACCACGGCTTCGCGCTCACCCGAGGACTTTGCCGCTTTCCTGCGCGAGGACTCGGCCGTGATCGCGCGCGTGATCCGCGAAACCGGAGCGAAGTTCGACTGACAAGGCTCCAGCCGATCAGCTTCTTCTCGACCGGCAGCAGAGGCTCGACCGGCATTTTGCGCATTTCTTCGCCGACTTTGGGCTGTTCCATGATCCTTCTCCCTTTCAACTGCCTGCGAGGGGCGGCTTCACTCCGGCGAAAAATACCCAGGAAATCACCAGGCCCACCCAGATGACGAAGCCGAACAGGCACACCACGTAGACCGCGGCGAGCTTGCCGATGCCTTCCTCCCAGAGTTTCCTGAAGTTGGACATCACGCCGATGGTGAAGAAGGTCATGATGAAAAAAATCACGCGAAAAGTGTTCGCCTCGCCCATCGCAGCGCGGATCTTGCCGGCCGTTTCCGGTGCCGCGCCGTAGGCGAGGAGCAGGACCACGAGGAAGGTCAGCACGTAGCCGACGATGAATTTCGGGAACCGCTCCCAGATCTCGCCGATCTTGGCCTTGTCGCCGGCAGTGCGCACTTCGATGTGGTTGGTCCAGATCCAGGCGAGGATGAAGGCCCAGATGCCGATGAAGATGTCGATGAAGATCTTCACCGCCGCCGCGCCGTCGGTCTTCACCGCAAGCCCCATCCACGCGCCCGCCACCATGGGTTCACTGGCTAGGAACGCGTTCGCAGCAAACGGCAGGATGAGGAGCTCGACCACCGCGAAAATCACCACGAGCGAAGCCACCATGATCGGAAC
Organism: Betaproteobacteria bacterium; assembly: GCA_005884335.1. GTDB lineage: Bacteria > Pseudomonadota > Gammaproteobacteria > Burkholderiales > SG8-39 > VBDM01. The sequence continues at coordinate 4,304 of VBCJ01000442.1, forward strand.
GATGGGCCGGGCGCGGATCGCGCCGCCGGTGGCGATCGCGGCCGACACGCCGCAGATCGAGATCCCCGATGCGAGCGGCGCCGCCCATTCGCGGCTGAAGCCGAACCACTTGCGCGCGACGAAGTACACCACCGCCCAATAGATCAGGTACGCCTCGATGATGGCCGCTAGCCCCCGGAACAGGACCGACTTCGCGAGGACCGGCTGCGTGGCCGCCATGATGCCGAGGAACCCGCCGAGGAGAACGATGGCGGTCTTGATGTACAGCTCCGGCCGCACGGCTTCCTTCATCCATGCGGCGAAGCTCGGAAAGAAATTCCCGACGACGAGGCCGGCAACGAGGGCGAGGATGAATCCGCCTTCGTTGGTGAGCCTCAACGACCAGCTGATACCGAATCTCTGCATGTCGGCGGGCGTGGTCACGGCGAAATTTGCGTAGCTGCCTGCGATCCAGGACAAATAGCTGATCCAGAACACCGCGGTGAAGCCGAGCGCGAAGCGCTTGAGGTCGGCTTTCAGCGCGGCGGCGCCCGCCGTCATCACGACGAGCAAGGCGACGTAAGTGGCGATCAGGGCGCCCACGCCGCCCAAACCGGAATATGCTTTGCTGACGGGATTGAGCGCTTTGGATAGATCGGTCCAGACGCTCGTAGTGACGACCCAGCCGAGCATATCGGTCCCGCCCAGCGCGCCGAGCGCGAGC
>VBCJ01000099.1 GCA_005884335.1 Betaproteobacteria bacterium
GGTTTTCCCGATGTGGTCGGTGCCCCTGTAGTTGGCCGACTGATCCGCCTCCTCGATGCGCTCGAGGTCACGGTCGTCGATGCGGCTGATGTAACCCACGACGTGCGAGGCGACCTCCCCGAGGGGATACTGCCGGAACGGCCTTCCCTTGATATCCACACCGGGGAAGCGGTAGCGATTGACCGCGAGCTTGGCGACCTCCTCGTCGGTGAGGCGGGTGCGTATGGGCAGGTTGTCGCGCCCTTTGCTCTCCTCCCTCAGGCGCTGGAAGCGCCGGCGGTCCCTGGGCTGGATGTCGACGATGGCCGCGAGCTCGTCGATCGTGCCTTCGAGGTCGGCGATCTTGCTCAAGGTGAGCTCAAGCGTGTAGGCGGAGTAGTTGCGGGCGAGCACCACGCCGTTGCGGTCGAGAATGAGTCCCCGGTTGGGCGGATTCGGCACGATCGAAATGCGGTTGTCCTCGGCCTTGGTGTCGTAATACTGGTGCTGGATGACCTGCAGGTAGAAAAAGCGCGCGAACAGAACCGTGAACGCGACGAGCACGACGACCCCGGCTACGCTCAGGCGCAGCTGGAAGTAATGCAGGTCCCGCTTGGTGTTTCGGATTTCGGCGAGACGCATGAGTCTTCAGATCGGCCGGTTTTCGTCCACGCTCTCGGGCCTGCGTTGCGGCAGGAGAAGCAGAAAGGTCGCAGTGGGCCACAGCGCCGCGCCGATGAAGCTTCCCGCGAAATAGGCCAATCCCGGGAACGCCCCGCCCGCGACAACCCGCACGGCGAGCATCAGCAATTGGCTTGCGAGCAGCAACGGCAGCACGTGCGCGGCCTGCCGCCACAGCGAGAACCACAGAATGCGCCGGTGCAGGGCGATTGCAGCGAAGGCGAGAAAAGCGTAAGCGAAGGCATGTTGACCGAGAAGCGCGCCGTTCCCCGCATCCATCACGAGCCCTACGAACCACGCGATGCCGATGCCTATTTTGCGGGGCTGGTGCACGCACCAGAAGGTGAGCACGAGCGCAACCATGTCGGGCAACCCGATGAGATCGCGCCACGGCAGCAGGTTGAACAGCAAGGCGAGCACCAGGGTGAGCGCCATATAGGCCGCCTTCGCTGACAGCAGGATGCGCTGCGGCTGCTCGTAGAAAGACACTAGCTTTCCCCCGCGCTCATTCGCGTTTTCTGGGGCGCTTCTGTTTGGGGAGCTTGCCCGCCGCGGATTCCGTTTCGACGGAGGCTGCCGGGAGGTTCGCTTCCCGGGAGAGCACGAGCACTTGCCGGTTCTGGTTCGTGCCGGCGGTGGGGATGCAGGTGATCTTTGCGAACGAGTACGCGGCGTCGCGCTCGATTCGCGAGACCTTTGCGACCGGAAGGCCGGGCGGATAAGTGCCGTCGATGCCCGAGGTCACCAGCACATCATCGGCCAGTACGTCGGCGTTCGCGGCCGTATAGCTCAAGTCGAGCATGCCGCTGTCCCCGCCGCCATAGATGATCGCGCGCAAGCCGTTCCTCAACACCTGCACCGGCGTTCTCTGCTCCTTGTCCGTAATCAGGGTCACTTCGGAGAGCAGCGGATACACGCGCGTCACCTGTCCGAGGACGCCGATGTCGTCGATGACCGCCTGTCCCGGCTGGATGCCTTGCTGGCTGCCCTTGTCGATGATCACCTTGCGCGAGAAAGGGTCGCGCCCTTGATAGAGGATCTCCGCCAGGGTGGAGTGACGCGGCAGGCGCTCGCGTGCCTCGAGCAAGCGCCTCAGCTGCTCGTTTTCGGCGCGCAGCGCCTGGACCGTCAACAGCTCGTTCGCCGCTTGCAGCTGCTTGGCCTTGAGCTGCTCGTTCTCCTGCTTGAGCGACACCTGTGTCGTGAAGAATCCGGCGGCGGCGCCGAACAGCTCCCCCGGAGCGAGCGCGACCCGCTGCAGGGGATAGGCAAGCAAGGCGATGACCTGACGCACGGACTCGGTGTATCGGAAACGCGCGTCCAGCACCATCAGGAGAACCGCAAGACACACGAAAAACCCCAGGCGGACGAGCGGCGCGGGACCGCGGCTGAAAAACGGCGGCGGCTGATAGTCCATGGCTCGGGGGACCGGGCTTTACTCGCTCGCGAAGATGCTCCCCAGCTTGTCCATCCTTTCCAGCGCTTTGCCCGAGCCGCGCACGACGCAGGTGAGCGGATCATCGGCGACGATCACCGGGAGCCCTGTCTCCTCCATGAGCAGCCGGTCGATATCGCGCAGCAGCGCGCCGCCGCCGGCGAGCACCATGCCCTTCTCGGCGATGTCGGCGCCCAGCTCGGGCGGGGTCTGCTCCAGCGCGGCCTTTATCGCGCCGACGATCTGGTTGAGCGGTTCGGTGAGCGCCTCCAGGATCTCGTTCGAGGAGATGGTGAAACTTCTCGGGATGCCCTCCGCGAGATTGCGGCCCTTCACTTCCATCTCGCGCACTTCGGATCCGGGGAAGGCCGAGCCGATTTCCTTCTTCACCATTTCCGCCGTGGTCTCCCCGATCAGCATGCCGTAGTTGCGGCGGATGTAGTTGATGATGGCTTCGTCGAACTTGTCGCCGCCGACGCGCACCGAGCCCGAATAGACCATGCCGCCGAGCGATATGACGCCGACTTCCGTCGTCCCGCCGCCGATGTCCACCACCATCGAGCCCGTGGCTTCGGCGACCGGCAGGTCGGCGCCGATCGCCGCAGCCATCGGTTCCTCGATCAGGAACACCTGGCTTGCGCCGGCTTCGATGGCGGCCTCGCGGATCGCGCGCCGCTCGACCTGCGTCGAGCCGCAAGGCACGCAGATGATGATGCGGGGGCTGGGCGAAAAAAGGCGCGACTCGTGCACCTTCTTGATGAACTGTTTCAACATCTGCTCGGTGACGGTGAAGTCGGCGATCACGCCGTCCTTCATCGGGCGGATCGCGGTGATGTTGCCCGGCGTCTTGCCGAGCATCATTTTCGCTTCCTTGCCGACCGCCTGGATCGTTTTCTTGCCGTTGGGGCCGCCTTCCTGGCGGATCGCCACGACCGAAGGCTCGTCGAGCACGATGCCTTTGCCCCGCACGTAAATCAGCGTATTGGCCGTGCCCAGGTCAATCGCCATGTCGTCTGAAAAATATCCACGTAAAAAGCCGAACATCCTGCTGATTTCCTTAGGAAAGAGGGTTCTCGATTGCGCTATAATACAGGAAATAAATTTTCGTTTTAAGCGATTTTTCATGCCGCTATCCCTGCAGGAAGTCCAACGCATCGCCGAGCTGGCCCGAATCGGCGTGAGCGACGCAGAAGCCCGGGCCGTACAGTCTCAGCTGAACGACATCTTCAAGCTGATCGGGCGGATGCAGAAGGTCGACACCGAGGGTATCGAGCCGATGTCGCATGGACAGGACCTCGAATTGCGCTTGCGCGAGGACATCGTGACCGAGCGAGACCAGCGGGAGCAATTCCTATCGCTGGCGCCGGAGAGGGAGCAGGGACTCTATCTGGTTCCGAAGGTGATCGAATAGCGGACCAAGACGAGCCGCAAGGTCGGCGGCAAGAACCGTCGGGCCTGAATCCTGAATCCCATGTTGAACGCCTCTCTCAAAGAGCTTTCGGCCGCGCTCGCGCAAAGGAAAATCTCCAGCGTCGAGCTGACCCGACTCTTTCTCGAGCGCGTTGAAAAGCTGAACGGCTCGCTCAACGCCTTCATCACCCTCGACGCGGAAAAAAGTCTCGCGCAGGCGCGCGCGGCCGACAAGCGCATCGCCAAGGGGGCGACGCAGCCCCTCACCGGCATACCCGTCGCGCACAAGGACATTTTCGTGACGCGCAGCTGGCTCACGACCTGCGGCTCGAGGATTCTGTCGAACTTCGTCAGTCCCTACGATGCGCACGTGATCGAGCGCTTCAACGGCGCGGGCGCGGTGATTCTCGGCAAGACCAACATGGACGAGTTCGCCATGGGATCCTCGAGCGAAACTTCGTTCTACGGTCCGGTGAAAAATCCCTGGGGTCAGGCGTACGTGCCCGGCGGCTCCTCGGGCGGCTCGGCTGCGGCGGTCGCCGCGCGCATGGCGCCGGCGGCCACGGGAACGGACACCGGCGGCTCGATTCGCCAGCCCGCCGCGCTCTCGGGAGTGTCGGGGCTGAAACCAACCTACGGGCTCGTATCGCGCTACGGCATGATCGCCTTCGCCTCCAGCCTCGATCAGGGCGGCCCATTGGCAAAAAGCGCCGAAGACCTTGCGCTCCTTCTGAACGCGATGGCCGGGTTCGATGCGCGCGATTCGACCTCGGTCGAGCGCGTGGCCGAAGATTACCGCCGCGAATTGGACAAACCGCTGGCAGGTCTTCGCATCGGCGTGCCCAAGGAGCATTTCGGCGAAGGACTGGCCGGCGACGTGGGCCGGGCCGTCGGGGCCGCGCTCGAGGAGTTCGAGAAGCTCGGCGCGAAGCGCGTCCCGATCGGTTTGCCGAACAGCGGTCTTTCGGTTCCGGCGTACTACGTCATCGCGCCCGCAGAGGCCGCGTCGAACCTGTCGCGCTTCGACGGCGTGCGCTACGGCCATCGCGCGAAGGAGTACCGCGACCTCGCCGACATGTATCGCCGCACGCGCGCCGAAGGCTTCGGTGCCGAAGTCAGGCGCCGCATCCTTATCGGGACCTACGTGCTCTCGCACGGCTACTACGACGCGTACTACCTCAAGGCACAGAAGATCCGGCGGCTGATCGCGGACGATTTCGTCGAGGCTTTCAAGCGTTGTGACGTTGTGGTCGGACCGACCTCGCCGACGGTGGCGTTCAAGATCGGCGCCAAGGCGGCCGACCCGGTGCAGATGTACCTGAACGACATCTACACCATCCCCGCGAACCTCGCCGGATTGCCCGGGATGTCGATCCCGTGCGGCTTTGGGAGGGACGATCTTCCGGTGGGTCTGCACATCGTCGGGAACTACTTCTCCGAGGCAAAGATGCTGAACGTCGCCCATCAGTATCAGAAGGCGACGGACTGGCACCAGCGCGAGCCCGCCGGGATTCAGCCATGAACTGGGAAATCGTCATCGGCCTCGAGACGCACGCGCAGCTCTCGACCAAGTCGAAGATGTTCTCCGGGGGATCGACCGCGTTCGGTGCGCCGCCCAACACGCAGGCGAACGCCGTGGACATCGCGCTGCCGGGCGTGCTGCCTGTCGCCAACAAAGGCGCGGTCGAGCGCGCGATACGATTCGGGCTCGCGGTCGGCGGAGAAAAGGTGATCAATCGCCGTTCGGTTTTCGCGCGGAAAAACTATTTCTACCCGGATCTGCCCAAGGGCTACCAGATCAGCCAGTACGAGCTTCCGATCGTCAAAGGGGGAGAAATCCGAATCCTGACGGAGAGCGGCGAAAAAGCGATTCGCCTGACGCGAGCCCACCTCGAAGAGGACGCCGGCAAGTCGCTGCACGAGGCCTTCCAGGACAAGAGCGGCATCGATCTGAACCGGGCGGGCGTGCCGCTGCTGGAAATCGTTTCCGAGCCCGACATGCGCTCGGCGGCGGAGGCGGTCGCGTACGCAAAAACACTGCATGCACTGGTTCGCTGGATCGGCATCTGCGACGGCAACATGCAGGAAGGCTCGTTCCGCTGCGACGCCAACGTTTCGGTGCGGCGGCTCGGAGCGCCGCTTGGCACACGCTGCGAGATCAAGAACCTCAACTCCTTCCGGTTCCTCGAGCGCGCGATCGAGTTCGAAGCGAAGCGTCAGATCGAGATCCTAAAGGACGGCGGGAAGATCATTCAGGAGACGCGGCTTTACGACGCAGACAAAGACGAGACGCGCTCGATGCGCACCAAGGAGGAGGCGCACGATTACCGCTATTTCCCGGATCCGGATCTGCTGCCGCTGGAGGTTTCGGAGAAATGGATAGAGGAGATCAAGGCGAAATTGCCCGAGCTGCCGGAAGCGAAGCGAAAGCGTTACCAGACCGAGTACGCGCTATCGCCCTACGATGCGAGCCTACTTACCGATACTCGCGAAAAGGCTGAATACTTCGAACTCGTATGTCGGTCGCTCGAGGGCCCTGCTCCCAAAACGGTCGCGAACTGGATAACAGGGGAACTGTCGGCGCTTCTCAACGATCGCGGCATCGATTTTTCGCAACTCCTCATAAGCGGCAAAGCTTTTGCGAAATTGTTGGACCGTATCAAAGACGGCACAATCTCCGCGAACGTGGCGAAGGAGGTTTTGCACGGGATGGCGAATGGGGAGGGTGACGCTGATGCGATCATCGTGAAACGCGGCCTGAAGCAGATCTCCGATGCCGGCGCGATCGAAAAAATCGTGGACGAGGTCCTCGCCGCGAACGCCAAGCAAGTCGAGGACTACCGCGCGGGCAAGGGAAAAGCATTCAACTCGCTGGTAGGCCAGGTGATGAAGGCAACCCAGGGCAAGGCGAATCCGGGGCAGGTGAACGAGATCCTGAAGCGGAAGCTGGCCGGCTAGCCGGAGGAAATCTACCGCCTCTGGGACGCGGCTTTCCCGCTGGTCAGCTCGACGTACCGGCGCTTGTCCTCGTCGTACTTGGCGTTGATCTTGCTGATCTCCTTCTTTTTCGCGTCGAGCAGCGAAGTCTGGTTCCTGATCTCGATCTCGTTGTTCGTGATTTCCTGTTTGAGCTTGAACGGCATCGGCTTCTTCACGTAGAACTCTTTTTCCGCTTCAAGCTCCTGGCGGCGCTTCTTCGCTCCGGCGATGAACCTTTCGGTGTCCGCGATGGCGCCCTGCGCTTCCTTGAGCGCGCGCGTTCGCGCGTCCTCGATGTCCTTTTCGCTCGAATACGTGTTGAGCAATGCCAGGTTCTTGCGGCGCTCCTCCTTGGCTCTCTCTTCATCCTCGATTTTCTTCTTGCGCTCGGCGTCGCGCGCCTGCACCTGGGCGGGGCTTAATGCGGCCGGGTTCTTGCGTATCAGCGTCCCCGACTTGTTCAGCTCCTGCGTGTCGCGGCCCAGGCACTCCGGAGGCGGCACCTGCGTGTAATAGACCTTGCCCCTTGCGTCTACGCACTTGTACATGCGCTCCTGCGCCGCTGCGGGAGCGAGGGCCAGCACCGTGGAGCAAAGGAACAGCATCGTCCGGCTACGCATGATGAGCGACCCCATAAAGTTGCCTGTACTCCCTGATCGCGTTGAGATTCTGCCGGAATTCGGTGCGGTCCTTGAGCCAGCTCATCAGGTCATCGAGGTTCGCGATGGAGATGACGGGAATTCCGTGGCGCTTCTCGATTTCCCGGACCGCCGACAGGTCCCCTTCGCCTCGCTCCATCCGGTCGAGCGAAATGACCACCCCCGCCACGATCGCGCCGTGCCCTTCGATGATGTCGAACGACTCGCGCACCGCGGTGCCCGCGGTCAATACATCATCCACGATCAGCACGCGGCCCGCAAGCCGTGCGCCGACGAGCTTGCCGCCCTCACCGTGGTCCTTGGCCTCCTTGCGGTCGAACGCGAAGGGCACGTCGTGGCCTTCGCGCGCGAGGGCGATCGCCGCACCCGCGGCAAGGACGATGCCTTTGTAGGCGGGACCGAACAGCATGTCGAACTCCACGCCTGAGGCGAGGATCGCATTTGCGTAAAATTGCGCCAGGCGTCCGAGTGCTGCGCCGGTATTGAACAGGCCGGCGTTGAAGAAATAGGGCGTCGTGCGGCCGGACTTGGTGACGAATTGGCCGAACTTCAGAACGTTCTGCTCGACGCAGAATGCGATGAAGTCCTTGCGAAAGTCGGCCACGAGCTGAACCTCAAGCGAGAAATCGAGAAATGTTACGCATTATCACGCTCAACCTCAACGGCATCCGCTCGGCGCTCGCCAAGGGCTTTCCGCGGTGGCTCGCGCGCCAGCGCGCCGACCTGGTGTGCCTGCAGGAAATCAAGGCGCAGGAAGCGGACCTCGCGGATCTGGCGCTCATCCCCAGGGGATATCACGGCCACTATCACTGCTGCTCGACGAAGAGGGGCTACAGCGGCGTCGCGCTGTACTCCCGAGCCAAACCCGAGAATGTGTCCTGTGGTTACGGCAGCCGCGAGTTCGACCCCGAGGGAAGGTTCCTTCGAGCGGATTTCGGCGGGCTTTCCGTGGTGTCGGTGTATCTGCCTTCCGGGTCGAGCTCGGAGGAAAGGCAACAGGCCAAGCTCCGTTTCCTGGGGGAATTCATGCCGGTGCTAAAGAAGCTCAAGGCGAGCGGTCGCGAATTCGTTCTCTGCGGCGACTGGAACATCGCCCACAAGGAAATCGACCTGAAGAACTGGCGCTCGAACCGGAAGAACTCGGGATTCCTTCCCGAGGAGCGCGCGTGGCTCACCGAGACGTTCGACAAGCTGGGCTGGGTCGACGTTTTCCGCCGCGTGGACCCGCGGCCGGAGCAGTACACGTGGTGGTCGAATCGCGGCCAAGCGTGGGCGAAGAACGTGGGTTGGCGCATCGACTATCAGATCGCCACGCCGGGCATTGCGGCGCGGGCGAAAAAGGCCGCGATCTACAAGGCCAGGCGCTTCTCGGATCACGCTCCGCTGACGATCGACTACGACGCACGCCTATAGCGGCGAAGCGTGAGGTTACAATCGCGCATGCCTTCGCGCTACCTCGAGGTCTTTCGCAGCCGGCGCCTCGCGGTCATTCTCCTGCTGGGTTTTTCGTCGGGACTGCCGCTCGCGCTGACGGGCGGAACGCTCCAGGCGTGGATGACGGTCGAGGGCGTGGACCTGTCCACGATAGGCGTGTTCACTCTGGTCGGCCTTCCGTACGTCTGGAAATTCCTGTGGGCGCCGGCGATGGATCGCTTCGTGCCGCCCTTTCTCGGACGGCGCCGCGGATGGCTGCTCGTGACGCAGGTCGCGCTCGCGGTGGGAATCGCCGGCATGGCGTTCTTGTCCCCGCGAACCGATCTTGTCGCGATTGCCTGGCTCGCGCTTGTCGTGGCCTTCGCCTCGGCATCGCAGGACATCGTCGTCGACGCCTACCGCACCGACGTGGCGAGCCGCGAAGAACGCGGGCTGGCCGGCGCGCTCGGTGTCGTCGGCTATCGCCTCGCGATGCTCGCATCCGGCGCGCTCGCGCTGGTTCTGGTCGCCGGGTCGGGGTGGATCCCCGCTCTGGGGTGGCGCAACACTTACCTCCTCATGGCCGCGCTCATGGCGGTCGGAGTGCTTGCCGTGCTCTGGGGCGAGGAGCCCTCCGCCGCCCCTGCGGCGCCCAGGACCCTGCGCGATGCGGTGATCGAGCCCCTGCGCGAATTCTTCTCCCGGCCCAAAGCCGGTTGGATCCTGGTGCTGCTCGTGCTCTACAAGCTCGGGGACGCGTTCGCCGGGTCGCTGACCACGGCTTTCCTCTTGCGCGGCGCGGGATTTTCGCTGGACGACGTGGGTTACGTGAACAAGGCCGTCGGTCTCGCCTCGACCATCGTCGGCGTGCTGTTCGGAGGCGCGCTGATGGTGAGGCTCGGCCTTTATCGCGCGCTCCTGGGTTTCGGAATTCTGCAGGCGGTGTCGATACTCGCTTTCATGTGGCTCGCGCTCGTAGGGAAGAACTATCCGATCATGGTGTTTGCGGTGGGCTTCGAGAATATTGCGTGGGGCATGGGGACGGCGGCGTTCGTCGCGCTGCTGATGGCGCTGTGCGATCATCGCTTCACCGCCACGCAATACGCGCTCCTCTCCGCGCTCGCCTCCTTCGGGCGGGTGTACGTCGGCCCGGTGGCCGGTTACGCGACCGACCAGGAGTACGTGGGGCTCTCGTGGGCGACGTTCTTTCTCTTGGCTTTCAGCGTCGCGCTTCCCGGGCTGGCGTTCGTGTGGTTTTTACGCAAGGAGATCGAGCGCGCGGAAGCTGCGTCGACTTCCTAGCGTCGGAAATCAACGGCGCGCGCTTGCGCGTCCGCTCTGGATTGGGGGGTTGGAGCGTATTTTACGGACAACGGTAGGCCACACCCTCCCCTCGCGCCGTGAGCAGGACGGTGTTCCCGTCGAGACCCACGGTTCTATTCCGTAACGTCGCCTCGAAGTAGAACTGTTTATCGCCCATTGGCATCAAACCGGTCACATTGCCGACGACTTTGCACCCGGCGACATCGGAAGTATTTTCGGTGAGCTTCACTCGATCGGCACCGGGCACGAGCCTCACCGTCATTGGGGTGCATGAAGAACTCAGCACTACGATAGCTACGAGCATGAGACGCCGTGCTACAGGATTTCTCAAGTGCATATAGGTACCCCGCTTGGTGAGATGGGTGCGTTGAGTCTAGCGGGGCGATATCACCCATGCTGTAACATTGCGCAACCAAAGTGTTACGCGACCGACCCCAAATACCTGGGGCTCTCGTGGGCGACGTTCTTTCTCTTGGCTTTCAGCGTCGCGCTTCCCGGGCTGGCGTTCGTGTGGTTTTTACGCAAGGAGATCGAGCGCGCGGAAGCTGCGTCGACTTCCTAGCGTCGGAAATCAGCGGCGCGCGCTTGCGCGTCCGCTCTGGTTATCGCAGGCTGCCTTCGTAGCTTCGCAACGGCCGGTGACCTTTAAGGAGACCGTCGTTCCCTCTTGGACGACAGTTCTCTTTACCACGGCTGGGTGGGCCGGATGACCTGGCGGTGTGAACGTCCAGATCGTCAAGGTTGCTCGGTCCTCGAACCCGGTCCACCCTTTCTCCTGATGGACGACCAGATCAGCTCTTGATCGAAGTGCCGCGAGAGCAGCCGCGACCGAGGGGTAGTCAAACCGATTGGATCCTGTGTCCTCGCCACTTGACACAGCCGGGGACGTGTTCGATGGCCCCGTAGCGCAGCCGGTCAATCCAAGGAGAAATGCAAAGACTAGCGAATGTTTGGTCACATGGTCGTTGCGCTCGGCGCGGCCCAACGTCCACAGTGAGGGGCGCGCGCTGCTTTTGCGCGCGTCCCTCTCCACTGTGCAGTTAGGTTACGAATGGACCTGAATTGCATGTGCACCAAATTCCCGCACAAGAGGTGCGACGATTAGCTGGTGGAACTGGTCCCGCACTTGCCCCTTTGAGAACTTGCCGAATAAGCGCGCTTCTTTAACGAGCACCAGCACGGCGTCATGTTCCTTTCTTCTCTTGGCGACGGTCAAAATGATGCCTTCG
>VBCJ01000100.1 GCA_005884335.1 Betaproteobacteria bacterium
CTCGGTGCGACTGCCGATATCGAGGCTCTTCCACTCCTCTTGCTTCGCGCACACGGTGGCCGGGCCGTAGACCTCGGTTAGGCCATATACGTGGGTGAGCTCCCAGCCCATGCGTTCCATGCCCTCGATCATGGCCGCGGGCGGCGCGGCGGCCGCGACCATGGCGTGCACCTTGTGCGCGATGCCCTCGCGCAGCGCGGGGTCCGCGTTGATCAGCGTCGAATGCACGATCGGCGCGCCGCAATAGTGCGTCACGCCGTGCTCCCGCATCGCGTCGAAAACCAGCTTCGCGTCGACCTTGCGCAGGCACACATTGGTGCCTGCATTGGCGGCCATGGTCCAAGGGAAACACCAGCCGTTGCAGTGGAACATCGGCAGCGTCCACAAGTACACGGCATGCTGCGGCATGCCCCAGGTCACGATGTTGCAAATCGCATTCAGATAAGCGCCCCGGTGATGGTAGACCACGCCCTTGGGGTTGCCGGTGGTGCCCGAGGTGTAGTTGAGCGAAATGGCGTTCCATTCATCGGCGGGCGGCTTCCATGTATATTCCGGATCGCCCCCTGCGATGAAGCTCTCATACTCCGCCTGGCCGATGCGCTCGCCAGCGCCCGAGTATTCGGGATCGTCCACGTCGATCACCAACGGTTTTGCCTTGAGGGCCGCGAGCGAGCGCCCGACGGTGCCCGAGAATTCGCGGTCGGCGATCAGGACCTTGGCCTCGCCGTGCTCGAGCATGAAGGCGATCGCCTCCGCGTCGAGGCGCGTGTTCAGCGCGTTGAGGACCGCGCCCGCCATGGGTACGCCGAAATGGCACTCGAACATTTCCGGGGTATTCGCGAGCATCGCCGCGACCGTGTCGCCCACGCCGATTCCCCGACGCGCAAGCGCGGAGGCGAGCCGCCGGCAACGCGCATACGTCTCGGCCCACGTGGTGCGGCGCGCCCCGTGAATGACCGCGAGATGCCCGGGATAGACGTGGGCGGCGCGCTCGATGAATCCCAGCGGCGTCAAGGGCGCGTAGTTGGCCGGGTTCTTGTCGAGATCGCGCTCGTAAGAATTCGCCTTGTCTGCACTTGACATCGCCGATCGGCCCAGCCGTGCTCCACGGTCCATTTTCACACCCGGTCAAGCATCTCCACCGCGGTCTCGAAGCGGCGCCACACGCATTGCGCCTTGTTCTCGGCCTCGATATCGGCGAGCAGGCGCGCATGCTCGGCGAGCTCTTCCGCACTGGGCAGAAAGACGATTAGCCGGGGCCGCTCCTCCCGAGGCGCCGTCGGCGTTCCCAGGGCCGGGCGCGGCCGGTCGAGTTCGATCGCAAGGCTGTCCTGCCCGCGGGTCATGGCCAGATAGACCTCCGCGAGAAGCGCCGCGTCGAGCAGTGCGCCGTGGAGAGTGCGGTGAGCGTGATCGACCCCGTAGCGCTCGCACAAGGCGTCGAGGGAGTTTTTCTTTCCCGGGTGCAGCTCACGCGCAAGTTTCAGCGAATCGACGACGCCCGAGCAATGCGTTTCGATCGGCGGAAGCCCGAGCCTGCCCAACTCCAGATTCAGGAATTCGACGTCGAAAGCCGCGTTGTGGATCACCAGCTCCGCGCCCTGAATGTAGTCGAGGAACTCCGCCACGATCTCGCGAAACTTGGGTTTGTCCTGCAGGAACTCGTGGGTGATGCCGTGCACCTTGAGCGCGCCTTGCTCGCTCTCGCGCTCGGGATTGATGTAGCGGTGGAAGTGGTTTCCCGTGACGCGCCGGCTCAGGATCTCGATACCGCCCAATTCGATGATCCGGTCGCCGAGACCTGCGTTGAGGCCGGTGGTTTCGGTATCCAGCACGACACTTCGCATCGGCTCTAGCCTCTCCAGGCCGCAACCTGCAGCTCTGCCCGGTGAGAGTAGCCTCACCGCGAAAATAAATCAAAGGTTTCGCACATTCCTCGACGTGCCGCCGCGCCGGTGGCTGGCAACGTGAGCGGAGATCAGCCGGCGAGCGACCCGGCGCACGAGAGAGCGCCTGGCGTCGAGGAGCCACAACCGCGTCAGACCGATCAAAAAACTGCACGTTTCAAGCGCCGCCATCGGCGGCCGCAGTCCGATCCGCAGCCGCCCTGCACGCTGCGCGCGCCCGTAGGTCTGCGTGAGCTTGGTGATGAGCTCGGAACAACGCAACCGCTGCAGCACCAGCTCGCGTTCGAACTCGCCCACGTACTCGCATTTGAAGCCCATGATCTGGAACGTCTGGCGCGCCGCCGCGTCGCTTTCGAGCGCTTCCAGAATGCCGAACAAAAAGCGCTCGACCCCCGCCACAGGATCGGACCCGTCGGCGCGCACCAACGCAAGATCGATCTGGTCGATCATGGGCACGGCCACCTGCTCGCGCATGGCGAAGAACAGCTCGCTCTTGTCGGCGAAATGCCAGTAGATCGCCCCGCGCGTGACGCCTGCCGCGGCGGCGATCTCCTGGAACGTCGTGCGGGTCACTCCCTGGCGGGCGAAAACCTTGCGCGCCGCGGCCAGGATAGCCTGCCGGGTGCGCTCGGATTCCCGTTTTGTTCTACGCAAGTCGGAGAAGCAGCATCGTTGACATACATTCGTGATTGTATATTAGAATGCTTGGTTTGATTCAATCCCGACAAGAAAAGATCCCTCGCATGTCGTTCGCTCACGCTCGGCCGGAATTCAGCGGCGGTTACCGTCTGGTCCCATCGCTTGCGGCATTGCTCGCTGCAACCCTGCTCGCAGGATGCGAACAAGGCGGGGCCAACACTCCCGCATCCAATCCGGCCGCGGCGGGCATCCCGGCCAGGGTGCTCCAGATGGCGCCGCAGCGCGTGCCTATCGTTCTCGAGGCCGTCGGCCAGGTGCAGGGCTCCAAGGAAGTCGAGGTGCGAGCACGCGTTTCGGGAATCCTGCTCAAGCGCCTCTACAACGAAGGGGATTTCGTGCACGAAGGCAGCTCTCTCTTCCAGATCGACCCCGTCCCCTACCAGATCGCTCTCGAACAAGCCAAAGCGCAGATGGCGCAGGAGCGCGCGCGCCAGGAGCAGACACGGCGCGAAGCCTCGCGGCTCAAGAAGCTCGCCGACGAAAAGGCGATCAGCCAGAAGGAATTCGACGATGCGACCTCGGCGCAAAAGCTGTCGGACGCGACGCTCCAGTCCGCCGAGGCGAATCTGCATCAGGCCGAGCTCAACCTGTCCTATACGCGAGTGACCGCGCCGGTCTCAGGAGTCGCCGGGCGCATGGCCCGGTCCGAGGGGAGCCTCGTGACGGCGGGACAGGACAGCAGCCTGCTCACGACGATCAATCAGGTGAATCCGATCTGGATCCGGTTCAGCCTTTCGGGATCGGACCTCGCGAAGCTTCCCGACAAGAGGCTCGATCACATCAAGTCGGTGGAGGTGCGCCTCGCCCTCCCCGACGGTTCGCCCTACCCGCTGAAGGGCCGGCTCAATTTCGCGGCGACCCAGATCGACCCCAGGCTCGCCACGCAGGAGTTGCGCGCGGAATTCAGCAATCCGGGCGTGCGGCTGCTTCCCGGGCAGTTCGTGCGGGTCCAAGTGGCCGCGGGCGAGCGCGACAACGTGTTCCTCGTGCCCCAGACCGCGGTCATCCAGACCGAGAAAGCGTTTCTGGTGTTTACGCTCGACAACGAAAGCAAGGCCGCATCCCGTCCGGTCCAGGTGGGCGACTGGATCGGCAGCGATTGGATGATCCTCGGCGGCCTCAATCCCGGGGACCGGGTCATTCTAGACAACCTGCTCAAGATTCGGCCGGGCGCCGTGGTGAGTCCGCAAGCTCCGGCGGAAGCCAAGGCCGCGGCGGCTCCGGCCGCAAAGTAAGCGAAATAAGGCGCCATGTCGCGGTTCTTCATCGAGCGGCCGATCTTTGCGTCGGTCATCGCGATCATCATCACGCTCGCCGGGTTCGTCGCCTGGCAAGTGTTGCCCATTGCGCAATACCCGGAGATCGCGCCGCCGACCGTGACGATCACCGCCACGCTGCCCGGAGCGAGCGCCGAAACGCTTTCCCGCACCGTCGCCGCCCCGATCGAGGAGCAGCTCTCCGGGGTCGAGGGGCTGCTCTACTTCCAGTCCACCTCCTCCTCGAACGGCACGCTGACGATCACCTGCACCTTCGAGGTCGGGACCGACGTCAACAACGCCACGATCCAGGTGAACAACCGCGTGCAGATCGCGCTGCCGCGGCTGCCCGACGACATCAAGCGCACGGGCGTGGTGGTGCAGAAGCGCTCGGTCGACATTCTGCTCTTCGTCGCCGTCACTTCGACCGATCCGCGTTTCGACACGCTGTACCTCTCGAACTTCATGACGATCAACGCGCTCGACGTCCTGAAGCGCGTTCCTGGCGTGGCCGATGCCACCATCTTCGGCGCGCGCGACTACTCGATGCGGATCTGGCTGCGGCCGGACAAGATGGCGCAGCTGGGCATCACCGCGACCGACGTCGCCGGCGCCATCCGCGCACAGAGCAACCAGTACGCGGCGGGCAAGATCGGCCAGGACCCCGCTCCGGACGGGCAGGCGCTGATCTACACCGTGACCGCCCAGGGACGGCTGATCCAGCCGGAGGAGTTCGGCAACATCGTCTTGCGCTCGAGCGGTCCCGGCGGCGTGCTGCGCGTGAAGGACATCGCGCGCATCGAGCTGGGCGCGATCAGCTACGACGCCTACACCACCGTGGACGGCAGGCCGACCATCGGCACCGCGGTCTTCCTGCAGTCGGGCGCCAACGCGCTCAATGTCGCGAACTCGGTGCGCAAGACCATGGAAGAGATCGCCAAGGGATTTCCCGCGGGCGTCAGCTACATGATCCCCTTCGACACCACCCGCTTCGTGCAAGCCTCGATCAAGGAAGTGATCCACACTCTTTTCATCGCGGCCCTGCTGGTGCTCGCGGTGGTGTTCATCTTCCTGCAGAGCTGGCGCGCCACGCTCATTCCCTTTATCGCCGTGCCGATCTCACTCATCGGGTCGTTCGCCGGCCTGTACGCGTTCGGGTTCTCGATCAACACGCTGACTCTGTTCGCGATCGTGCTCGCCACAGGCATCGTCGTGGACGACGCCATCGTCGTGCTGGAGAACGTCGAGCGGCTCATGGCCGAGAAAGGCCTCCGGCCCAAGGAAGCCGCGATCGAATCCATGCGCGAAGTGACCGGCGCGATCATCGCGATCGAGCTGGTGCTGTGCTCGGTGTTCGTCCCGGTGGCCTTCCTCGGCGGCCTCGCCGGCCGGCTCTACCAGCAGTTCGCCGTCACCGTCACCACCGCGGTCGTCATCTCCGGCGTTGTGGCGCTGACGTTGACGCCCGCCCTGTGCGCGCTGCTGCTGAAACCCTCTCACGGGGAATCGCGGATTTTCAGGCCGTTCAACCAGGGCTTCGGTGCCGCCGGAGGATCAAGGCTACCTGTTCGGAGCCGTCGTCCTGCCCGACGGAGCGACGCTCTCGCGCACCGGCAAGGTCGGCTCGGCGATGCAGAAGATTCTCATTGAGCACCCGGCGGTCGAGCATGTCTTCATGATCAACGGCTTCGATCTGATCGGCGGCGGCAACAAGACCAGCTCGGCGACGCTCTTCATCACCCTGAAACCCTGGGACGAGCGCAAGGCCAGCGCCGAGGACATCGTCAAGTTCGTCGGGGCTCGCGGCGCTGCGATGAGCGAGGGGCTGGTCTTCGCCTTCAATCCGGTGCCGATCCGCGGCCTCGGCACCGCAGGAGGCATGGAGATGTTCCTGCAGAGCCGCGCCGACGCCGACCCGAAAAAGCTCGCCGCGGTAGTGCAGCAGTTCCTCGGCGATCTGAGGAAACGGCCCGACCTGACGGCCATCAACAGCTTTTTCCGCGCCAGCGTGCCGCAACTCTTCGTCGAGGTGGACCGCGAGAAGGCGCTTTCGCTCGGGGTGCCGATCGGGGACATCTTCGACGCGCTGCAGAGCACGATGGGCGCGCTCTACGTCAACGACTTCAACAAGTTTGGCCGAACCTACCGAGTCCAGATGCAGGCCGAGCCGCAGTTCCGCGTGCGCCCGGAGGACCTCGGCAACGTGTACGTGCGCTCGGGCACCACGGGAGAGATGTTGCCGCTGAAGAGCCTGCTGCAGATCCGGCCCATAGTCGGACCCGACCAGATCGACCGCTTCAACGGCTTTGTCGCGGCGAAAGTGCTCGCCGCCACCATTCCAGGGGTCAGCTCCGGGCAGGGCATCGCGGCCGTCGAGCAGGTCGCGCGCGAGGCTTTGCCCGACGGCTATTTCATGGAATGGGTGGGCCAGGCCTTCCAGGAAAAACGTGCCGGCAAAGCCGCGATCATCGCGTTCTGTTTCGCCTTGATCATGGTGTTCCTGATCCTGTCGGCCAATTACGAGCGCTGGTCGCTGCCCGTGGCGGTGCTGCTCTCGGTGCCGTTCGCCATACTGGGCGCCCTGCTCGCCGTGCTCTTCCGCGGCATGAGCAACGACATCTATTTCCAGATCGGTCTGGTGACCTTGATCGGGCTCGCCGCGAAGAACGCGATTCTGATCGTCGAGTTCGCGGCGCAGAACGCCGCGCAGGGGATGTCCGCGTTCGACGCCGCGGTCGCCGCCGCGCGCCAGCGTTTCCGGCCGATCGTCATGACCTCGCTTGCCTTCGTGCTGGGCGTGCTGCCCCTGGCGATCGCCTCGGGCGCGGGCGCCGCCGCGCGCCGCTCGATGGGCACCGGCGTGGAGGGCGGCATGCTCGCCGCCACCTTCATCGCGACGCTGTTCGTGCCCCTGTTTTTCATCCGCCTCGCCGGCCGCAAGGCCCGTGAGGCGAAGAAGGCGACACGGGCCGGAGTGAGCGGCGCATGATCGCGCGCATCTCGTTTCTCGCCGGCGCACTCCTGCTCGGCGGCTGCATGCTCGGGCCCGACTACGAGCGGCCCGCCATGGATCTTCCCAAGGCCTACACTGAGCCCGATGTCGGGGCGAAGGCCCCCGTGCCTTTGGACTGGTGGAAGCTTTACGGCGACGTTACGCTCAACGAGCTCGTCGCTTCGGCTCTCGAGCGCAACGCCGATATCCTGTTCGCTGTAGCGCGTATCGAGGAAGCCGACGCCAATTTGCGCGCGGCCAACGCGGCCTTCCTGCCCGAGATCGACCTGGGAGGCAACGCGAACCGCACCCGCTTCAGCACCACTACGGTTCTGCCTCCTCCACCCGGAGTTCCCGTCGTGCGCAACGACGTGCGCCTCGCGCTCTCGACCTCGTTCGAGCTGGATTTCTGGGGACGCCTGCGCCGCAGCGTCGAAGCGGTGCGCGCGCAGATGCTCGCAACGCGCTACGCCGGGGACGTCGTCGCCCTCACGCTCCAGGGCCTCACCGCGCAGGCGTACTTCGCGCTGCGGTCGCTCGACGCGCAGATCATCGTCACGCGCGAAACGATGGTCACGCGCGAGGACGCCCTCGCCTACGTGCGCGCCCGTGCGCGCGGCGGTGTCGCCTCGGAGCTGGAAGTCGCGCAGGCCGAGGGCGCTCGGGCTGACATCGCGACCCAGTTGAAGGACCTCGAGCGGCAGCGCGCTCTCATCGAGCACCAGCTCGCCGCGCTCACCGGCCGGCTCGACCTCGCAGTGGCGATTGGAGATCTGCGAACGCTGCCGATGCCTCCCCTTCCCCCTTCGGGCCTGCCTTCCGCGCTGCTCGAGCGCCGCCCGGACATTCGGCAAGCCGAACAACAACTGGTCTCGGCCAACGCGCAGATCGGCGTCGCCAAGGCGGCGATGTTTCCGACGATTTCCCTTACCGGATTTGCCGGCGGAGAGAGCGCAACGCTCTCGACCCTTCTCAACGACAGGGGCTCGGGGATCTGGTCGATCGGTTTCGGTCTGAACCTGCCCCTATTCGACGCCGGACGCTACCGCGCGCTGACCGACGCCGCGATCGCGCGCCGGCACCAGGCCGTGGCCAGCTACCAGAAGACGGTCGAAACAGGATTTCGCGAGGTGGCCGACGCGCTTGCCACCGTGCGCCTGACCTCCTCGTCGGAGGAGGAGTACCGGGCGAGCGTCAACGCGTCGCGCAGGGCCTTGCGCCTGTCGCGCATGCGCTATGAAGCCGGCTATTCTCCGTTCCTGGAAGTGCTCGACGCGCAACGCACGGCCAACGTCAGCGAACTCGCCGCGCTGCGCAACCGGCAGTCCCTGCTCTCGGCGACCGTGGATTTGATGAAAGCGCTCGGCGGAGGATGGTCGGCGGAGCAGCTGAGTTTGAAGTAGGACTCAGGGCGACAATTCTTCCACGCCGCGATTCGCGAGTTCGTCCGCGCGCTCGTTTTCCGGATGTCCGGCGTGGCCCCTGACCCAGTGCCAGGCGATGCGGTGCGCTCCAGCGAGACGATCGAGCTCCTGCCACAGATCCACGTTCTTCACAGGTTTCTTGTCGGCGGTGCGCCAGCCGCGCCGCTTCCAGTCGGGCAGCCATTCGCTGATGCCCTTCTGCACGTACTGCGAATCGGTGTAGACCTCGACCCGGCACGGGCGCTTCAGCACTTCCAGCGCACGAATGACCGCCGTAAGCTCCATGCGATTGTTGGTCGTCTGCCGTTCGCCGCCGAACAGCTCCTTTTCCTCACCGTCCATTTGCAGAATGGCGCCCCAGCCTCCCGGCCCAGGATTGCCCTTGCAGGCACCGTCCGTGTAAATGCGCACGACTTCAGCGCTGCTCGCGCTTTTCGGCATGCAGTCCGTTTTGCCTCTGCGTCACCGGAGCCAGCGCTTTTTTGGCGGCGCGTTTGTCGCGCCATTCCGGCATGACTAGGCGCATGCCCACATTGCGCTTGATCGCTCGAACGACGTAGACGGCGCCGCAGATCGGCCACCAGCGGTCGCCCGCCTTCTCCATGTAGCTGAAGCGCTCGAGCCACCGCCGCTGGGAGAACGGCGGGGCGTAGCAGCCGAAGCGACCGCCTGTCAGCTCGAAGCCGAGCAGCGCGAGCCAATCCTTGAGCCGCAGCAGGCCGATGAACCTCCCGCACCAGGGAACCTGCCGCCGCTCCCAGCCGAGCGCGCGCGCCGCACCCCACAGCGACAGGGGATTGAATCCGGAAATGACGATGCTGCCCTCGGCCCGCAGGACGCGCTCGGCCTCGCGCAGCAGCGCGTGAGGTTGAGCGCTGAATTCCAGCACGTGCGGCAAGGCCAGCAGGTCGATGCTCTGCGACGCGAGCGGCAATTGCACCGGCTCGGAGCGCAGACCGCAGCCCGGCTCGAGCCCGGCGCGGACCTTGAGCGGGATGCGCGACTCGCGCAGGAAGTCCAGGCCCGGAAGTCCGAGCTGCACCGCGTTGTAGCCGAACACGTCCTCGACCGCCGCATCGAACTGCCCGCGCTCCCAAGCGAGGACGTAGCCGCCCTTGGGAGTCTCGAACCAATCGGCTAGCATTGAGTTTTGCGCAGCTTGCAGCACGATTACCTTGGCTGATAAAGGGACGCGGGTGCGGGCCGCCGCACGAATGCACGAATATGCCGGATAACGGATTCCAAGTCATCCCCTTGCGGGCTTTCAAGGACAACTACGTCTGGACGCTGCGCAACGCGCGCTGCGCGGCCGTAGTCGACCCGGGCGAAGCCCGGCCGGTGCTGGACTATCTCGCGGCCGAAAAGCTGCAGCTGGTCGCGATCCTCGCCACCCATCATCACCAGGATCATGTCGGAGGCATCGCGGAGATTCTGGAAACTTGCGCGGTTCCGGTGTACGGACCGCGCGGCGAGCCGATCACCACGCTGACCCATCCGGTCGGCGGCGGAGACAGGATCGCCGTCGAGCAACTGGGCGTGTCGTTCGAGGTGCTCGACATCCCCGGGCACACGCGCGCGCACATCGCGTATTATGGTTCAAACATGCTGTTCTGTGGCGATACGCTGTTCGCCTGCGGGTGCGGGCGCGTATTCGAAGGCACGCCCCAGCAGCTCCACGCGTCGCTCCAGAAGCTCGCGGCGCTGCCCGAGGACACGCTGGTCTACTGCGGCCACGAGTACACCCTGGCGAACATCGGCTTCGCCAAAGCCGTCGAGCCGGACAATTCCGCGCTGCTCGAGCGCGAGATGAGCGACGCGCGACTGCGGCGCGACAACCTGCCGACCTTGCCCTCGACGATTGGACGCGAAAAAGCGACCAACCCGTTTCTGCGCGTGATGCGGCCCGCGGTCATCGAATCCGCGAACAAGTATCTGGGCAAACGCGTCAGCGATCCGGCTGGAGTATTCGCCGCGCTGCGTCAATGGAAGAACCAATTCTGATCGCGTCCGGGGTCACAAAATGATCGTCTCAAGCTGACACCATTCGCGCCGTCGCGCGTTACTTCCACTCGCGGTCCCCGATCGATGAAGCGAAAAAAGTCCTTCTGAATCGCCTACTTCCTTGACCCCCACGGAAAGCATGGGTACCATCGCGGCTCTTGCGGACAAAAAGGCTAAGCCATTGACCGAGAAGCCAAGCAGACTGCTCGCAGCAACGGCAATGTGCATGCTGGCTGCCGCATGCTCGCAAATCCCTACGGATTCCGACCCGAAATCGCCCAGCAACGAAGAGTCATTCCCGGCTGCGGCGCGGGCCGTTTCCACCGTGCAGCCCGCGTCGACCGTGGGGGTCGCTCGCGCTCCCGCCGCTGTCGCCGCGCCCGCCCAAGCCGCGGCCGCAGCCCCCCTGCCACCCGAGGCCCGTCCGACACCCGCCGTCGTCCCCGTGCCGTCGGTTGCCAAGCCGCGGGAAACGAGGGACCTTGAGCCTGCGCACACGATTGATCTGGCCCGCCCTGCGGACGATCTCTGGGAGCGCATCCGCAGCGGCTTCGCGATGGCCGATCTGGAGAGCCCGCTCGTCGCAGTCCGCGAGCGCTGGTACGCGAGCCAGCCCGAATATCTGAAGCGCATGGTCGAGCGCAGCAAGCTCTATCTCTACTACATCGTCGAGGAGGTGGAAAAGCGCGGCATGCCCACCGAGATCGCGCTGCTGCCCATGGTCGAGAGCGCGTTCAATCCCATGGCGTACTCGCGCTCGCACGCCTCGGGCTTGTGGCAATTCATTCCCTCGACCGGCAAGACTTTCAAGTTGAGCCAGAATTGGTGGGCCGACTCGCGCCGCGACGTGGTCGCTTCCACCAGCGCCGCGCTCGACTATCTGCAGGCGCTGTACGAGGTGCACGGCGACTGGCACCTGGCGCTCGCCTCCTACAACTACGGTGAAAACGGCGTCGCGCGCGCGATCGAACGAAACCGGGCGAAGGGCCTGCCGACCGATTACCTGAGCCTTAAGATGCCCCCGGAGACGCGCGGCTACGTACCCAAGCTGCAGGCACTGAAAAACATCATCTCGAATCCGGAGGCTTTCGGCGCGAGCTTCGAGCCGATCCCGAACGAGCCCTATTTCGTGACGGTCCCCACGCCGAGCGCCATCGATATTCGGCTTGCGGCGACGTTCGCGGAGATGTCGGTGGACGAACTGATCGCGCTCAACCCCGCGCTCAATCGCCCCATGATCTCGGGCCCGCACACGCAGACGCTGGTGCTGCCCGCGGACCGCGTGGACGCGTTCCAGAGAAATCTCGACGCCTACGACCAGCCGCTCACCTCCTGGCAGCCGTACACGATGAAAGGGGGCGACAGCCTCGACCGGCTTGCCGCGAAGCACGGCATCGCGCTCTCCAAGCTCAAGCTCGCGAACGGTATCACCTCGCGCACGAAGGTCGGCCCGGGCTTTCAGCTGCTGCTGCCGCTCAAAGGATCGGGCGTCGGCGCGCAGCCCCTGCCCGCCGTGTTCCGTCCTCCGGTCCAGAGCGCGACGCGCAGAGGCGCGATGGTGCACATCGTGAAGAAAGGCGAAACGCTCTACGGAATTTCGAGGCGCTACCGCGTCAGCACCGACAGCCTGCTCCGTTGGAACCACGTCGGCGTGCTCACCACCGGCCAGAGGCTCATCATCTATCGTGCGCCCGCCAAGGCACGCAAACCCGTCAATCCGGTCAAGATTTCGGCCGTGCAGCCGAAGCAGAACGCCGTCGCGGCCATCGCGCAGCCGTAAGCTTGCTTTCAGGCGGTGGCCGGGCGCAGCGTATACTGCCCGCGTGGTCCAAGCGATGAATTCGGCTTCCTGCTCGCGCTCTCATGGCTTCACTCTTCTGGAGCTGCTGGTGGTCGTCGTCATCATCGGGCTCTTGGTCGGATACGTCGCGCCACGGTATTTCGGCCAAGTCGGAAAATCCGAGGTCACCACGGCCAAGGCCCAAATCGACGCCCTCGAGAAGGCGCTCGACCAGTACCGCCTCGACACGGGCCGCTATCCGACGACGGAGCTGGGACTCGCCGCGCTGGTCAACCGCCCGCCCAACGAGCCCAAGTGGAACGGCCCGTATCTGCGCAAAGACGTACCGCTCGATCCCTGGGGCAAGGCCTACGTGTACAAGCAACCCGGGGAACGGAGCGATTACGACATCCTCTCCTTCGGCAAGGACGGCCAGCCGGGGGGAACGGGCGAAAACGCCGA
>VBCJ01000101.1:0-11548 GCA_005884335.1 Betaproteobacteria bacterium
GTGAGGGTAAGGAAATCGTGGCGAATCAGAAGCTTAACGTAAAAGCGCGCGCAAAAGCCATGGCAAGGCTCAAGGCGCAGAAAGCCAAGGCCGCCCAGCGGCTGCGGGCGCAGAAAGAGCGCCTGCGGGCACGCAAGGCGCTGGAGCTCGCGCGTGCCAAGGCTGCCAAGGAAAAAGAGAGGCTTCGCAGGAAGAAAATGAAGGAAGCGGCCCGAGCGAAGGCGGCGCGGGAAAAGGATAAGGCCCGTAAGGCCGTGAATGCGGCGCGGGCGAAGGCCGCAAAGGAGAAGGAGCGTGCCCGGCTCAAGACTGCAAGGGAGAGGCAACGGGCGCGCAAGGCCCTAGAGCTGCAAAGAAAGCGCGAACGGGCTGCAAAGGAAAAGTTGCGCCTTAAGGCTGCCAGAGAAAAACAGCGGGAGCGTGAGCGCATCGCGCGCGAAAAAGCCAAGGCGAAGGAGCTCGCTGCGCGCGAGAAGGCGAAAGCCAAGGAGCTCGCTGCGCTGGAGAAGGCGAAGGCGAAGGAAGCGGCGCTCCTTGCCAAGCAGAAGGAAAAGGAGCTCAAGGCTCAGCTCAAGCTTCAGGCGCAGGAGCTCCTCAAACTGCGCAAGGCCGGCCGGCCGCGCCGCAACGGCGACGCCGAACGCGCGCTGCTGCTGCGCGCGGAGGCCCGGCCCGAGGACGCCGAAGCTCGCCGCACCCGCCTGAAGAACCTCATCAAGCTCGGAAAAGAGCGCGGCTTCCTCACTTACGCCGAGATCAACGACCATCTGCCCGACGACATGGTGGATGCCGAGCAGATCGAGTCCATCATCTCGACGTTCAACGACATGGGCATCCAGGTCTACGACGAGGCTCCGGATGCTGACACGCTGCTCATTTCCGAGACCGCGCCGGCAGGGGTGCCGGACGAAGACGCGGAGGAGGAGGCCGAAGCGGCGCTCTCCACGGTCGACCCCGAATTCGGCCGCACCACCGACCCGGTGCGCATGTACATGCGCGAGATGGGATCGGTCGAGCTCCTCACGCGCGAAGGCGAGATCGAGATTGCAAAAAGGATCGAGGACGGCCTGAAGCACATGATCCAGGCGATCTCAGCCTGCCCGACGACCATCGCCGAAATCATAGATCTTGCCGGCAAGGTCGCCCGCGACGAGATGCGCATCGACGAACTGGTCGACGGTCTGATCGACCCGAACGCGAAGGACGAGCCGATCCAGGAGCTCGCCGACGACGTCGAACCCGAGGAAGAGGAAGAGACGGAAGGTGAGGACGACAGCGCCGCACTTTCGGCCACCCTCCTGCAGCTCAAGGAGGACGCGCTCGCGCGCTTTTCCAAGATCCACCGCCTCTACGAAAAGATGAAGCGGGCCCTGGCCGAGCACGGCCACCGCAGCAAGGAATACGTCAGGGTGCGCGACCATATCGGCGGCGAGCTGATGAACATCCGCTTCACTGCGCGCATCATCGAGAAGTTGTGCGACAGCCTGCGCGGGATGGTGGACGAGGTGCGCAGCCACGAGCGCGAGATCATGAACCTGTGCGTAAACAAGGGCAGCATGCTGCGGCCCCATTTCATCAAGGAGTTTCCCGGCAGCGAGACGAACATGCGCTGGGTAAAGAACGAGATTGCAGCCGGGCGGCCCTGGAGCAACCTGCTGTCGCGCTTCGAGCCGAACATCCTCGAGCAACAGCAGAAGCTGCTCGCGATCCAGAAGCGGATCGGCATTCCCCTGAAAGACCTCAAGGACATCAACAAGCAGATGTCCACGGGTGAGGCGAAGGCCCGCCGCGCGAAGCGCGAAATGACGGAAGCAAACCTGCGCCTGGTGATCTCGATCGCGAAGAAGTATACCAACCGCGGTCTGCAGTTCCTCGACCTGATCCAGGAGGGGAACATCGGGCTGATGAAGGCGGTGGACAAGTTCGAATACCGCCGGGGCTACAAGTTCTCGACTTACGCCACGTGGTGGATCCGGCAGGCGATCACGCGCTCGATCGCCGACCAGGCCCGCACCATCCGCATTCCGGTGCACATGATCGAGACCATCAACAAGATGAACAGGATCTCCCGTCAGATCCTTCAGGAGACCGGGCAGGAACCGGATCCCGCGACGCTCGCCCAGAAAATGGAGATGCCCGAGGACAAGATCCGCAAGATTCTCAAGATTTCCAAGGAGCCGATTTCGATGGAGACGCCGATCGGCGACGACGACGACTCGCATCTGGGGGACTTCATCGAGGACCAGGCAACGCTCGCACCGAACGATGCAGCGATGTACGCATCCTTGCGGGAGGTCACCAAGGACGTTCTGGATTCCCTCACGCCGCGCGAAGCCAAAGTGCTGCGCATGCGCTTCGGCATCGAAATGAATACCGACCACACGCTGGAAGAGGTCGGCAAGCAGTTCGACGTCACACGCGAGCGTATCCGGCAGATCGAGGCGAAGGCGTTGCGCAAGCTTCGCCACCCGTCTCGCTCGGAGCGGCTGAAAAGTTTCCTGGACAACAATTGACGTTGCAGGACGGCGAAGCCGCCGCAACGTCTTCGCGCGTTGCAGCGACGCCAGAGAGCCGCGGTGTCTCTCCGATCGTTTCCGCGCGCTGCTGAACGCGCGATAGAATCTATCGAACGGGCCTGTAGCTCAGCTGGTTAGAGCAGAGGACTCATAATCCTTTGGTCCCTGGTTCGAATCCAGGCGGGCCCACTCAGAATGCGTAGGCAGTCTTGGAGGAGGGAATGGTAAAGCGCTTCTTTTTTTTCGCTGCCCTGGCGGCGATTGCGACGCCGGCTCAGGCTGCGACAATGGAAGACGAAGTCCGTGCCGTCTTCGACAAGTACATAGCAGTCCAGAACGCGCATGATTTGAAGTCGATGCGAAGTCTTTTGGCGGACTCCCCGGACCTTCTCTGGATCAGCCGAGGCAAACCTGTCTGGGGCCGGGAGGCCGCGCTCAAGAGCCTCGAGGAGCGTTACCGGGGCACTTGGCGCATCGATGTCGACAGGAAAGAGCTGCGAATCATTTCGGTCAGCAGGCGCGTGGCGCAAGTCTACGCGCCGACGCAACTCACCGTCGGAGATCCAGGTGTCGACCCCGCCAAGGCTCGTCTCTACATCAACCTCGTGATGGTCAAGAAACCCGAAGGGTGGCAGATAGTGAGCATCTTGCCCATCCTTGTCGCGCCTCAGTAAGCGGGCCGGCGATCAGAACTGGTAATAAAGAAACGGCGTGGTTTGTTCGCCCGCAATTACCAGGGCGATGATGATCAGTGCGGTAAATGCGAGACCCTGTGCGTTGAGTTTCCATCGCCAGCTCAAGATGCCCCTTGTTTTTTGCACGGAATCGACGCTGATATTCCAGCTGCCCATGACCTGTGGCGTATTGGGCGCCACCAGACAGGCTGCGGTCACAAGCAGGATCATCGCGAGCGTTTTCGCGATCACAACCTGGGACGGGACCGTAGCCCCGCCGAGTCCGGCCATGGAAGAGAGCACCGTCGCGCAGGTGTGAAGATCCGGGGAACGAAACATCACCATGCCTATCAGAGCCCCCAGCATGGTAAACACCCAAGCGAGCCAGACGGGCAACCTGACCAGACGGGCTTGCCGCCAAGCATGGTTGATGGCGAGGGCGATGCCCCACCAAGCTCCGAAAACAACGAAAGTCCAATTTGAGCCGTGCCAGAGCCCGGCCAGAAGAAACGTCACCATGACCGGCATCGCATAGACTCGAACGAAACTGATCACGCGGCTCGTCTTTCGGATGGCCACGTAGCGGGCCTGCCTGACGGAAAGCGGCATGAACAGGTAACCGGTGAGGAACCGCGTCAAGGTCATGTGCCATCGCTGCCAGAATTCGATGGCGCTCGTCGCCCGCAACGGGGAATTGAAATTCAGGGGAAGGCGCAGCCCGAGGAGCACGCCCAGACCCAGCGCCATTTCCGAGTAACCCGAGAAGTCGAAATAGAGCTGTAAAAAATAGGACCATGATCCCAGCCAGGCGTCCCAAGTGCCGACCACCCCGTTCCTTTGTGCTTGCTCGAAGACGTGGTTGGCATACGGGGCAAAGCTCTCCGCGATGATGGCTTTCTTGAGCAACCCGATCGAAAACACGGTGATGCCCACCGCAAAGCGATCGGTCGTGAGCCTGCCGATCTGGTCTCTTTGCGAAAAGAATTCCCGAGCCCCCACGATCGGGCCCGCGGTGACGTAGGCGAAGCACGACACGAAGAGAAGGTATTCCAAGAAGCTTTCCGGCGGCTCCATGTCGTTCGCCACGGCGACCAGATAACCGATCTGCTGAAAAGTGAAGAATGAGATGCCGATCGGGAACGCGATATCGGCAAACGGGACTGCAAATCCCGTGATTGCGTTGACATTGTCGATCAGAAAATTCGTGTACTTGAATACGCCCAGGGCCAGCAGGTTTGCGGCGATGCCGAAGGCCAGCCAGCGTCTTCTGGAGCCGGCGGTGCTGCGAACGATCGAGTACGAGACCCGGTAGTTCAAGCCGGCCACGAGGATCAAGACCGGAAGCAGTTTCCATCCCCAAAGGCCGTAGAACACGAGAGAGGCTGCGGTGAGGGCGAATCGCGCTCCGGAAGAACCGTAGAGCCGTCTTCCCAGCAACACCGCGGCCAGCGCCA
Source organism: Betaproteobacteria bacterium (assembly GCA_005884335.1). Taxonomy (GTDB): domain Bacteria; phylum Pseudomonadota; class Gammaproteobacteria; order Burkholderiales; family SG8-39; genus VBDM01. The sequence goes on from VBCJ01000101.1 coordinate 4,645, forward strand.
ACGGCAGGAACGCCAGGATGAAAGTCAGTGAAGAAAACAACATGCCCGCTCCTCGATTCCTCGCTGACTCTCCCGGTCCGATTTCAAGACGGCTCGGCGGGAACCGGCCCGTCAAACTTGTCGAGGAAGTCGCGCGGAACGTACTTCAGCAGCAAACCCTCGATCCGCAGCAGCGGTCGACCCCGTTCGTTGCGGATCTGGAGATCGGCGAGGACGTCATCCGCCCGACGCGTCAAAGCGGACTCCCCGACTTGGACGAAACACGTCCCCCGTACGCTGCCATGGATCGAAAGACGGCGGATGCCCGTCGGCACCAGCAACCCGCCCGGTCGAATCGGCTTGTCCGAGTACTGCAGCAGGCACAAGACCGCCTGGATTGCGCCGTCCAGGAGAGCCGGGTTCATGGTCTCGCTGCGGCAGTCCCGATGATTTCCGGCGGACAAGTTGAACAACATGCCGTCCGCTAACTTGAGCACGGAGCGAATCACTTGGAGGCCGGGACCGTAGCGATAGCCGAGCCGGTCGAGCTCCGCGTACAACGCCCGAGGTTCGACCGGCTCGCCGCGCGCAGCCACGTCGAACATCAGGACGTTTGCCTTTGGCGCGCTCTCGCGTTCCTCCAACCGTCCGATGCACAGTAAATTCCTGCGCTCGTGGATGGTGAAGGAGGAGTTTCCCCATCTGACCTCGACTCTCAGTTGCTCGCGCGCCACGCCCGGCCGGCAGATCAGCACGTCCTTGAGCGCGGGACACGGCCGCTGCCGCGCCTGCGCTGCCGCGAGCGCCAAATCGACCATGCTGGCGCCGGGCAGAATGGACCGCCCGACAATGACATGATCGGCGAGGAGGCCGTCCGACACTCCATAGGCCGCCCTGTAAACGGAATCGTCCCGGTAGGGTGCGGGCGCGCGTTCCTTGTCGGGCCGGGGCATGGCTTCAGGACGCCGGCAGCGCCGGGGCTGCCGGCGTCGTGGCTGCAGGTGCGGATTGCGCTGTTTCCTGACGGCTCTGCCGGCGGTTTTCCGGATCGGCAAAAATCATCAGCACGTCGGTGAACGACGCCGACGGGGCATCTCGCGACCGGCTGACGTAAAGACGGGTATTCTCGGGCCGGAACTTGTTCTTGAACTGAAAATTTCCATCGTTGTTGAAAATTCGCGAGGCGTGCAACCCCCGCAGCATTTTCCCCACCCGGGGATCCTCCTCCGCACAGGCTTCCATTTGAGTCCCGAAGGTGGCCCCCAGGCTGAAGGAACCCACACCCTCTTTGGTCAGGGTCTCCTGGATGCGGGAAATGGCGAATTCCAGCCCGCCCGGCGGCATGTCCGCGCCATAGAACTCGAGATCCATCAGGTAGCCGTTCGCCGCCGGGAGCCGGCTGATCACGATGGCGCTGTCGAGCTGCCCGTTGCGGTAGGTGAGAAACAGCCGGCAATGACCGGGGAGCTCTCCGTTTGCGATGCGGCCCTTGAAGTGCTCGACGTAGGGACCTAGCTGCTTTTTGCTCGCCTTCCATTCGTCCACGAGGCCGGCCACAGCGCGGTCTGTCGCCGGATCGCTGCCGGCCCCGTATTCACGGGTCTCGCATTGTCCGTGCTTTTCGTAATGACTGATCTGATAGCGCAGGCGGCGCATCTTGGTCCCCTCCAGCGAGAACCCGGCCAGACGGGGCAGCTTCTGCATCACGCCGAACGCAGTTGCGGTATGGCCCAGAGCCGCAAGCTCCCTGGCTTTCGGCTCCTCTTCGAGAATATTGGCGACCCGTTTCGCCTGCGCGGCATATTCGAACAAGTCGCCCGCGGCATCGGCGAAGCGCTCGTCGGGGCCCGCGTAGGCGAATGCGAACACGGTGCTCGGGCGCCGGTTGACGAAAAAGACGCCCCTTGCGTCCCGGGGGACGAACAAGTGCGGCGCCAAGCTCGAGCGGGCGACGGCCACGCTCAGCTCCCTGCCGAACCGCGTCACCAGAGATTGCACGAAGTCCTGCATGGCGGGGTCGCGGTTCAGTTCGTCTTGCTCGACCCAGCGGGGCGCTCCTGTTTCCATGTGATGGTGCCGCCTCGGCCTCAGTCCTTGAGCGGGATGTCCTTAAAGACTTTTTTCAAGCAGATTTCGTCCGGATGGATGAAGTCCCTCATATTCGATGCCTGACATCCGACGCGGTCCGGATCCAGGCTGCCGACGACCGTGGCCCCCTGGTTCGCTGCGATTGCGCGAACGCGCTCTTCCATCGAGACGAGGCTGTTCCCGTAAGGCGAGCCCATGCTGCCTGAGTGCCTTGCCTTTTGAGGAACGCAAGAAGAACGCCCAGCGCCTCGAGGCGCTTCGGATCGACCGGCCACGCGGCCCGCTTGCTCATCTTCGCCGCGCGCTGTTCGGAGTCCTGGTCTATGGTGTCCGCGCTGGAGAACATGTTGGTGACGCCGCGCGACAACAGAATCGTTCGGAACGAGGCGCTGTGTTCCTTCGAGAAGGCCATCGAACCGTCAGCATGAATGACGTCCATGTCGTCCATCGTCGCCGCGTCCACGGGACCTTGCCGTTTTCCGTCGAGCCGGTACGAGACATGTCTCACGATGTTGTCCACCGACAGCAGGTGCGACCAATATCCCAGGGGAACGACGTCGAGCCAGGACTCCTTATCGATGCCCAGACGGTCCGCCATCGATCGATACTCGGACCAGAACAGCTTGAATTCGTCGGTCTCGCGCAGCACGGGGTCGATCGGCAGGAAGGTCTTGTAGCGAACGGTCAGCACGAGGTTTTTCGGCAGACGCTTGTGCTCGTAGAGCAGCCCGGAAAAGGCGACGAGGTCCTCGAACATGTCGTTGTGGACGAAGCCGTTGTAAAAGGTCTTCCCGGGAAAAAGATCCGGCGTCGCCAGCTCGAAACGACTGCCTCCGAACACAATGACGTCCGGCGTCCGGGTCATCTGCGCGATCGCCTCGCGCCGCAGTCCGCGAAAGTCCATGTTCGCGTCGAACACGGCGTAGTTCTTCCCGGAGAGCAGCACGGCAGCAACCTGTCCTTTGCCTGAAGCACTGAAGTGCAGCGGATCGAGAAAGTAGTTGGCTCCGGCGATCAACAAGACTCCCGCGCCGACGACCGCAACGAGCGCGGCGAGAAAGCGCCTTGCCGAGAAGCCGACTGCCGCACGGCTCGTATCGGCGGCGGTACCACCGCCCGGAGCCTGCGGGACCATTCCATCTACGATCGAACGTACGCTTGACATGAATTCTCCCTTGAGCGGGATCGCCGATTCGCTATCTCATCTTCTTGAAGCGGTCCCCATGGATATCCTCTGACACGAGAAAGACTTTTTGAGGAATCTTGAAGCGCGGCAGTTTCTCGCGGCAGTATGCGAACATCCGGTTTCGGAACTCGGAAACGGTTTCGTTCGTCCGCAGCTTGACTTTGGCGGAGACGATCTGACCCGTGATGGGGTTGCTCTCGCCTTTCACCGCGACGTTTTCCACCCCTTCCATCGCCTGCAATACGCTCTCCACCTCGACGGGGTAGACCTTCTCGCCCCCGACGTTGATGAGCTCCGATTTCCTCCCCAATATCCGGAAGTACTCCCCGTCGACCTCGACGGCATCGCCGGTCTTGAACCAGCCGTCGGCGGTAAACGGGCTGGCCGCATTCAGATAGCCGAGCATCGCGGACCTTGCCTTGATCTCGAGCATGCCGTCGACCACCCGGGTCTGGAAGCCGTCGCCGCCGACCTTGACCCACAGGGAGTCGCTCGACCTCGAGGTCGAGCGCAGGATGCCGATCTCCGACAGGCCGTATGTCTGCAACAACCGGACCTTCGGAAACAGATCGTGAAAGCGCTTCAGCGTGCTCTCAGGCATGACCTCGGTTCCGTAGGTCACCAATTCGAGGCTGGAGAGATCGTGACGCCGGTACGCCTCGCTCGCCAAGAGGAGGTTGAGGAAAGTGGGCGAGGTCGGCAGGAGTTGCACCTTGTGCTTCTCGATCTCCGCGCAGACTGCGTCCGGAAGGCGTTCCTGCACCGTGACGACGCATCCCGCGTTCGAAAGGCTGTAGAGCAGCGTGTTGATCCCGCCGATGTGGTCGAACAGCAGAAACGTGACGGTCCGCAGCGTCTGGCGCGGGACGGTGAATTTTTCCAGCAGAGGCACCAGATCGTGCACGACCGCCTTGCTCTTGCCGGTCGAGCCCGAGGAAAACAATATCAATCCGGGGCGTCGTTCCAGCCGAAGGCGCAGGAGCAGCTCGTGCTCGACGCGGGCGCCAGTGTTTCTGACCTGCGAAGTCTCGCCATCGGCGAGGCCGATGACGGTCTCCACCTGGGCGATCTCCCTGAACTCGCTCTTCTTGACCTCTACGGAAGCGGTCAGCGGAACCACGATGCACGACCTTCGGATCAGGGCCAGCACAGCGGGAAACCGCCTCGTAGAGCCAGGCGTAGCGGTAGGCGCGCCCCTGCCAGATCACCGCGTCCTTCTCGGGGTTGGCGCGAAGCACATTCATCAGGTGTTCGAGGAAATGCACGGTTCAGACACCGCCCAGGTAAATGGTCTGACCGGTGATGAACCCGCTCTCCGGCCTCAGGAAGAAGTCGACGGTGTTGGCGACGTCGTCGAACGTCCCCATCCGCGGTATCGCCTGTAGCGAGAGAAGCCGATCGATCGTCTGCTTGGGTACCGAGCGAATCAGGTTCGTGGCCAGAGGTCCGGGTCCGACGCAGTTCACCGTGATGCCGAACTCGGCGAACTCTCGCGCCAAGACATGCGTCAGCGCCACAACGGCGGATTTCGAGGCGACATAGGCCGCCTCGCCCGCCAGCTTGAGGGGCACGGCCACCGAGGAGAAATTCACGATGCGCCCGTACCCTTTCCGTTTCATCAGCTTCGCCGCCTCGCGCGAGAGCAGGAAGGTTCCGACTGCGTTGGTCGCAAGGATTGCGCTCACCGTCGACACCGGCGTGAGCAGCGAGTGATTCATGGAAGCGATGCCGGCATTGTTGATCAAGTGGTCAAGTCGTCCATACGACCGCCGGATAGCGGAAAACATGGCCTTGACGCCTTTTTCGTCGGCCACGTCGGTTCCGTAATGGTTGTAGCCCTCGCGGGTCCAGTCGACGGGAGCGCGGCTGCAGCCCACCACCCGATGGCCGAGCCGGAGATAGTGCTCGGCGAGGTGCCTACCGATGCCGATCCGCGTTCCGGTGATGAGCGTGACCGGCGCGTCCATACGCCTGCCGAACGCGGATCAAGCGGCCCGCAGCCGCCGGAGTGCATAGTCCGCCAAAGCGCCGATCGTGCGATACGGGCTGTGTTCCTGGGACATGGCGCCCGGGTCTGCGAGGCTCACGTTCGTGCCGAACTTTTCCTCGATCGCCTGCTCGACTGCCACGACCAGCGTCACGAGCGCCATCGAGTCGAGGAAGCCGTCGCCGCCGAATAGAGCGGTCGCGGAATCGAGCTGCGCAGGCGCCTTCAATCCCTGGGTGTTCTTGAGCTGGTTGACGTTGTCGATGATCAGGTCGACGACTTGCCGCATGTCGTCGTCGTGGTGAGGCATCCCGTGCCGTGCTGCCCGTGCTGCTTCTAGTTGCGCTTGTTCCAAACGGAGTCTCCTTCCCTCAAAAAAAGCGGCACCGTATTTCCTTTTTTAGTGACTGCCCCGCTGAATGACAAAACGAATGGAGCGCGCTGAGACTATGGAACTATGGCGAGAGTGTCCATCGGGGGAAACCTTATCGCCGGGTCGGGTATGACCCGACGATCGTGTAAGGGAAGTACCTACAGAAAAGACTGCCCGCAGATTCGAAAATCGCCGCCGATGGGATAATCGCCGTCACCGTGGAAACGAGGGAGACCGCGTGAGCACCACAATCTACGAACTGCACGGCGTGGTCGCCGTGATCGCGATGAACAATCCGCCCGTCAACGGGCTGGGTTTCGATCTGCGGTGCGACATCGTGGAAGGGCTCACTCGTGCCGAAGCCGATGCGAACGTGAAGGCCGTGGTGCTGATCGGCACCGCTCGCGCGTTCTCCGGCGGGGCGGATATCCGCGAGTTCGGCTCGCCCAGGGCCTCCGCGGAGCCCACTCTCAATACGGTGATCCGCATGCTGGAAAGCGCCAAGAAGCCCGTCGTCGCGGCCATCGGTGGCGCCTGTATGGGCGGCGGGCTGGAACTGGCCATGGGTTGTCACTACCGCGTGGCCGTCAAGGGAGCCCAGATCGCCCTGCCCGAAGTGAAGCTGGGGCTGATGCCCGGCGCGGGAGGTACGCAGCGCCTGCCCCGGCTCATCGGTGCCGAAGCGGCGCTCGACATGATCGTCTCCGGCAATGCGGTGCCTTCGGAGCAGCTCAAGGACAGCGGGCTGTTCGATGAAATGGTCGAGCACGATCTGCTGCCGGGGGCCGTCGCATTCGCCAAGAAGGTCGTCGCGGAAGGACGCCCATTGAAGCGCGTGCGCGACATGAAAGTGAGTCTCGCCGACGCGGACGGGTTCTTCCGGGCCGCTCGCGATGCGGTCCGCGAGAAGGCAAGAAATTTCCCAGCGCCGCTCAAATGCGTCGACGCCGTTGCGGCCGCAGTCACGATGCCCTACGAGGAGGGAGCACGCTTCGAGCGTGAATCGTTCCTGGAGTTGATGCAGACTCCGGAATCCCGCGCCTTGCGCCACGCTTTCTTCGGCGAACGGGCGGCAGCGAAGATTCCCGACGTGCCGGAGGACACGCCGCTGCGCAAGATCGAGAAGGTGGCGGTCATCGGCGCGGGCACCATGGGCGGGGGCATCACGATGAATTTCCTGAGCGCCGGCATTCCCGTCACCTTGCTGGAGATGAGGCAAGAGGCGCTCGACAGGGGAATTGCGATCATCCGCGGGAACTACGAAGCGAGCGCCAAGAAGGGGAGGCTCACC
>VBCJ01000101.1:11569-21412 GCA_005884335.1 Betaproteobacteria bacterium
ATTGGACGAGGTGATGAAGCCCGGCGCCATTCTCGCGTCCAACACCTCTACGCTGGATGTGAACAAGATCGCAGACTTCACCCGGCGGCCCCAGGACGTGGTCGGCACGCACTTCTTCAGCCCCGCCAACGTGATGAAGCTCCTTGAAGTCGTGCGCGGCGCAAAGACCGCCAAAGAGGTTCTCGCCACGGTGATGAGCCTGGCGAAGAGAATCAAGAAGACCGCGGTGGTCTCGGGCGTATGCGACGGTTTCATCGGAAACCGCATGGTCGAGCAGTACCTCCGCCAGGCATTGTTCTTGTTGGAGGAAGGGGCCACGCCCGGGCAGGTGGACCGCGCGGTGGAAAGCTGGGGCGTGGCGATGGGTCCCTTCCGCATGTCCGACCTGGCGGGCAACGACATCGGCTGGGCCATTCGCAAGCGGCGCTACCGCGAGCAACCCCATTTGAAGTACTCGAAGATCGCCGATCGGCTGTGCGAACAGGGCCGCTTCGGTCAGAAGACGGGACTGGGCTGGTATCGCTACGACCCCGGCCGTCGCTACGCGCTTCCGGACCCCGCCGTCGAGCAGATGGTCGTCGACTACAGCAAGGAGATCGGATCGAAGCGCCGCAGTATCGGCGATGACGAAATCGTGCAGCGACTGATCTTTGCGCTGGTCAACGAGGGGGCAGCGATCCTGCAGGAAGGCATTTCAGTGCGCGCTTCCGACATCGACATGGTCTACCTGACCGGTTACGGTTTTCCCCTGCACCGGGGCGGGCCGATGCTCTATGCCGACGAGGTGGGTCTGTACAACGTCGTCGAAAGCATGAAGCGCTTCGCCGCCAACCCCCACGGGGATCCGGGTTTCTGGAAGCCCGCGCCGCTGCTGGCGAAGCTGGCGAGCGAAGGAAAGAGGTTCACCTAGACCGGGAAGAGGTGCGGCGCGTCTATTCGACCTTGGCGCCCGAAGCCTTCACGACCTTACCCCACTTCACGATTTCGTCGTGGATGAAGGAGCCGAACTGCTCCGGGGTCCAGGCAGTTGCCATCGCGCCTTGCTGCAGGAGTTTTTCTTTCATGTCGGCCTGAACGAGCGCCTTGTTCACTTCGCCGTTGATGCGCAAGACGATGTCCTTCGGCGCGCCTTTGGGGAGCATGATGCCGAACCATGCCGTCACTTCGTAGCCCGGAACCCCGGCCTCCTGCATAGTAGGCAGGTCGGGCAGCTCGGGGTGGCGCGTGCTCGTCGTCACGGCCAGCGCGCGCAGCTTTCCGCTGCGGATATGTCCGATCGCGGCGGTCAGGTTGTCGAACATCAGGTCGACCTGTCCGCCCATGAGATCGGCGAGCGCCGGGCCGCTGCCCTTGTAGGGGACGAACACGATGTCCACGCCGGTCATCATCTTGAACATCTCGCCGGCCATGTGCAGTGAAGTCCCGCTCCCGGAGGCCGCGAAATTGAGCTTGCCCGGCTTGCTCTTCGCGAGCGCGATGAACTCGGCCACCGATTTCGCAGGGACCGAGGGGTTCACGACCATGACGTTGGGCATGCGCGCGATCATCGCAGTCGCGGCAAGGTCGTGCTCGAAGCTGAAGCTGCGCTTCGTGTACAGAGTTTCGCTGATCGCCTGCGCCGCGGTCGCCTGCAAAATGGTGTAACCGTCCGCCGGCGCTCTTGCAACCATCTCGGTGCCGACGTTGCCCGCTGCGCCGGGGCGGTTTTCGACTACGATCGGTTGCCCGAGCGGTCCGCTGATCCTCTCCGCCATGATGCGCGCAAGGATGTCGGTCGCACCGGCGGGCGGAAACGGAACCACGTAGCGGACGGGCTTGGACGGCCAGGTTTGGGCCTGGGCCGCCGCTGCGGCAAGAGAGGCAACGAAAAACGCGAAGGCGATGCGGGTGAACATGACTCCTCCTCCGAGAGATTCTCGGAGGGTATTCTACGATGACTGTCGCTGCCGCCGATTTGGTGTAAGGTTTCGGATGGCATGGAGGTCGAACTCATGACGACGCCTATTCGGTTCGTGCTGGTAGGAGCCGCAGTCTTGCTTGTCGCGCCCGTGTGCGCCCAGGACGCCGCCAAGACCTCGCCCGTCAGGATCGTGATCAAGACGCTGATCGCCTCGGAGGCGCAGAAGGAATGCCTTTCCCTCAACAACAGGCAGAGGCTCCGCTACAAATTTCGCGCCGACGGGCCGCTGAACTTCAAGGTCTCGCACCAGGAGGAAAAGGAAATCATCGACTTCAAGCGCGACGGGACCGACAGCGCGTCGGGCAGTTTCGTCCCGCGCAAGGCAGGCGATCATTGCCTCGTATGGTCCAACACCGGCAAACACTCGGTGACTCTTCGCTACGAGTTTCAGCGCGCTTCGCAGTGAATCCTCAACGAAGGGCGCGCGGGCCGCGTCGCCGATTTTGAACGGCGGCGAAGGACCCGGCGCCGCACGGACCGTCGCCGCGGTAGCGATGACCCTCGCGGTGCAGTCGCTCACGGCGATGGCCCTGGCGGTGCCCTCGGTGCTCGCTCCGGTCGCCGCGGCCGATTTCGGCGCGGCGCCGACGGCGGTGGGTCAGTGGGTCGGGTTCTCCTACACGGTGGCGATGTTCGCGGGGCTCGCGAGCGGAACGCTGGTCGGCCGGCACGGCCCGGTGCGCGTGCTCCAGGTCGCCGTTCTCGGCGTGGCGCTGGGTCTGGCCGTGGGCGCGGGATCCCATGTCGCGCTGCTCCTCCTCTGTGGCGTGCTCCTCGGAACCGCGCACGGTCTGGTCAACCCGGCAAGCTCGGCCATTCTGGCCGTCGCGGCACCGAAGCGCGTGCGCTCGATGGTTTTCTCGATCAAGCAGACGGGAGTCCCCGTCGGAGGGGCCGTTGCGGGAATGCTCGTGCCCGTGCTGTTGCTGTGGACGAGCTGGCAAGCCGCCGTGCTCGCCCTGGCGCTCGGAGCCGCGGCCTTCCTCGCGGTGCTCGTCCCGTTCCGCCGCCTCTACGACGGGGATCGCAACTTGGACCAGCGCCTTCGCGTTCGCGGCTTCGCAGCGCCCGTCGCGGAGGTCTGGGCACGCCGGCCGATTCTCGAGCTGGCTCTGGTTTCGGGTGTGTATTCGGCCGCCCAGATAAGCTTCACCACCTATCTCGTGTCCTACCTCAAGATCGAGCTCGCGTATTCTCTCGTCGCCGCCGGCCTCGCATTTTCCGCGTCGCAGTTCGCCGGCGCGCTGGGCCGGGTTCTCTGGGGCGCCGTCGCCGACCATGTTTTCGAGCCGCGAGTGGTCTTGGCCGCGCTCGGCCTGGTCATGGCGCTTTGCGCGTTCGCTGTGGCCCAGTTCACGGCCGGCTGGCCGCCCGTCGCGGTCTTCGCGGTCTGCGTGCTGTACGGCGCGACCGCGGTAGGCTGGAATGGCGTGTTCCTGGCGGAGGTTGCGCGGCTCGCGCCTGAAGGCCGGGTCGCCATCGTCACCGGCGGGACGCAATTCTTCACTTTCGCAGGCGTGCTGATCGGGCCTCCGCTTTTTGGAGCGATCGCATCGGCGACGGGAAGTTACGGCAGCGGGTTCCTGGTCATCGCGGCCTTGCCGCTCCTCGCGGGCGCCGGCCTGCTTGCCTCGGGACGCGGCTCGGCGGGTCGAGGGTGAGCGAGCGGCCGTGAGCGCATCTCCCGAAGAGGCCGTGCTGCTGCTACACGGGGCGTGGATGAACCGCTGGGTCATGAGCTATCTCGCTTTGGCGCTGCAGCGGGAAGGTTTTGCGGTGCAAACGCTGAGCTATCGCACCATGCGAGGCACGCTCGCGGAGCATCTTGCCCGCGTGGCCGAGAGAATTGCCGCTCTCGGGGCGCCGCGCCTGCACTTGGTCGGCCACAGCCTGGGCGGGGTCATCGTGCTGCGCTACCTGCAGCGCGGCGCCGACCCGCGCGTCCGGCGCGCCGTGCTGCTCGGCTCGCCGGTCGCGGGCTGCCGCGCGGCGGCCGACCTCGCGCGGAGCGCGGGCGGCGAGTTGCTGCTGGGGGCAAGCCTCGGGGTGTGGCGCGAGCCGGTGGATGTTTCGGTCGATCCCCGTTTCGAAGTCGGGGCCATCGCCGGCACCTTCGCCTTCGGCCTGGGTCGCATGGTGACGCGGCTGCCCAAGCCGAACGACGGAGTCGTCTGCCTCGACGAGACGAAATTTCCCGCCCTGCGCGATCACCTCGCCCTTCCACTCGGCCACACCTTGATGCTGGCATCGCCGCGCATCGCGCGCCAGACCGCCGCGTTCCTCAGGACCGGCGCATTCCGGCGATGAAGCGCCTCGCGGCTCTCGGCGCCCTGCTTTTCGTCTCGGGCTGCGCCTCGCTCGAATACTACGCGCAGGCGGTAGGCGGGCACCTGGATGTGATGCGGCTCGCGGTTCCGATCGAGGAGCGCTTGCGCGAGGCGGACACGCCCGAGCCGCTCCGCGCAAAGCTTGCGAGGGTGCTCGTCATCCGGGAATTCGCCAGCCGCGAGCTTGCGCTTCCGGATAACGGCAGCTATCGCCGTTACGCCGACATCGGACGGCCCTTCGTGGTCTGGAACGTGTTTGCCGCGCCCGAATTCTCCGTGAAGCCCGTCGAGTCGTGCTTTCTTTTCGCCGGGTGCGTGAGCTACCGGGGCTTTTACTCCGAGGAGGCGGCGCAGCGGCACTCGGCCTCGCTTGCCGACAAGGGCTACGATGTCTACGTCGGGGGCGTCGCGGCGTATTCGACTCTGGGCTGGTTCAGCGATCCGGTGCTCTCGACTTTCATTCACTACCCGGAGTCCGAAGTCGCGCGCATCGTGTTTCACGAGCTCGCCCACCAGGTCGTATACGTGAAAGGCGACACGATATTCAACGAATCCTTTGCGGCGACGGTGGAGGACGAGGGCGTGCACCGCTGGCTCGAGCGCGAGGGAACGCCCGCGCAACGCGCGGCCTACGAGGATTCCCGGCGCAGGCGCTCGGAATTCGTCGCGCTCGTGATCAAGTACCGCGCGGAACTCGCCGCATTCTACGATCGGCCGGCCGAACCGGAGGAAAAGCGCGCGGGAAAGCGGCGCCTGTTCTCGGCGATGCGGGACGAATACCGCTCGCTCAAGGACTCATGGGGCGGTTTTACCGGCTACGACCGGTTGTTCGCGCGCGGGGCGAACAATGCGCTGCTCGCGTCGGTCGCGAGCTACTCGGAACTCGTGCCTGCATTTCGCGCCCTGCTCGCCCAAAAGCACGGCGATCTGCCGGTTTTTTATGCCGCGGTGCGCGAGCTGGCCAAGCTTGACAAATCGGAACGCGATGCGCGCGTGGCCGGCCTGGGCCGCTAGCTGAGCGGCAGCATGACGTGCTTCTTGTACGACGCGCGCTGCTGCAGCCGCTGGTAATAGGCCTCGACTTTCGGCAGCTTGGACCGCTTCACATCCAAGGCGCGCCAGCGGTAAACGAAGGTGCCGAGCGGAATGTCTCCCATCGTGAAATTCCTGCCTGCCACGTGGTCGCGACCTTCCAGGCCCTGCTCGAGCACCTGGAACGCGTGCGCGAGCTTTTCGACGCCTTCTTCGATCGCCTTGAGATCGCGCTTTTCCGCCGGCGTGCGGATGAGGCCCCAGAAAACCGGGGTGATCGCCGGCGCGACGGTGCTCGTCGCCCAATCCATCCAGCGGTCGGCGTCGGCGCGCTGACGAAGATCGTCCGGCCAGAGCGTGCCCGCGCCGTGCTTCGCCGCGAGATAGCGCACGATGGCATTGGATTCCCACAGCACGAACCCGTCGTCCTCGATCGTGGGCACGCGGCCGTTCGGATTCATCTTGCGGTAGAAAGGCTCGTTCACGACGCCGAATTGCAGGCCGGCGTCTATGCGCTCGTAAAGGACTTTCAGCTCGTCGAGCGCCCAAAGCACCTTCTGCACGTTGATCGAGTTGACCCTGCCCCAAAGCTTCAGCATGACTGGATTGCCTTTCGGTAGAGAAAGACGTCAGCGCCTGGTGCGCCGCTTCGCCTTGCCCGTGCGGCGGGCCGAAGGCCGCCGCGCGGGATTCCTCGGCGCGGGCGCCTTTGCCGCGATCGCTTCCACCTCGACGAGGAACTCCGGCCGCGCGAGCGAGGAGATCACGAGCAGCGTCGAGGCCGGGCGGTGGCTGCCGAGGAATTTCGCGCGAACCTGGGCGAAGCTCGGGAAATTCTCGTGACGGGTCAGAAACGAGGTGATCTTCACCACGTCGCCGATTCCCATGCCGGCGTCGGCCAGCACCGCGAGAATGTTCTGCCATACTACTTCGGTCTGTTCTTCGATGGTGGAGGGAACCGACCCGTCGGGGCGCACCCCGATCTGGCCCGCCACGTGGAGCCAGCGCGCGCCGGGCGGCACCTCGATGCCGAGAGAATACGTACCGATCGGCGCTGCGATGGAACGGGGGTTGTGCACCTTCAGCATGTTCGTCTCCCTGCGATTGCCGACCGACTTATTCTACTCGCGGTGCGCGGTGGCGCACCGCGTGCGTTACCATACGGGCCTTCCGACTTCGGATGATCCGGTTCGGGCATGGACACGCGTACTGCGGCCGCCGTTCTTGCGCTTTCGCTGTGCAGCTGCGCGATATTCAGCGAAACCCACGGCATCCAGGAGGTCGACAACTGGGTGAGGAGCCACGAGCGCCTCGCCGAATCGGGAAAGATGAAGTGGTCGGATTTCTACGCGCAGTACCTCGAAAAGGTCTCCGCCGCTCCGGTGATCAGCCAGGGTCCCGTCGTGGAACGGCTCGGCATCATGATCACCGCCTCGCTTTTCTACGAGCAGGGGCGCCTGGACAAGACCGGATTCGATTCCGTCCAGCGCATCGTGCGGACTTATCAGACGATCGACGATGCCGCTGCGAACCTGCTTGCGCGAGACGCGCTGGTCCGGGCGCTCGGGTCAGAACCCGACCGGTAGGCTGTCGCGCCTCGCGTCCGACGCGGCGAGATAACCGTCCTCGAGCCGGTACGCGATCTGGGCGCAGCCGAAGGCGTTGTAGTCCTCGGGCAGCTTCATCACCTTATGGCCCCGCGAGGCGAGCTCCGCGATCGTCGCCTCGGGCCACTCGTCCTCGAAGGTGATTTCCAAGCCGTTCACGACCCGAAAACGCGGCCCGTCGATCGCGCCCTGCGGCCCCTGCCCGTAGTCGGCCATGCGCACCATCATCTGCGTGTGCCCCTGCGGCTGCATGCTGCCGCCCATCAAGCCGAAGCTCATGACAGGCGCGCCGCTTCGCGTGACGAACCCGGGGATGATGGTGTGGAACGGACGCTTCCCCGGCGCCACCTGGTTGGGGTGGCCGGGGGCGAGAACGAAACCCGAGCCGCGGTTCTGCAGGCTGATCCCGGTGCCGGGCACCACGACGCCCGAGCCGAAACCCATGAAGTTCGACTGGATCATCGACACCATCATGCCGCCCGCGTCCGCCGCCGTGAGATAGACGGTGCCTCCCTTGGGCGGGGAGCCCGCGCCGAAGTCCTGGGCGCGCTTCATGTCGATGAGCCTGGCGCGCGAGGCGAGGTAGTCCGGATCGAGAAGCTGTTCCGGCGCGACCCGCATCGCCCTGGCGTCGCCGACGAAACGGTAGGCGTCGGCAAAAGCGAGCTTCACCGCCTCGATCTGAAGGTGCGCGCTGTCCTGGATTATCGTGCCCACCCAGTCGTTCGAGTGCGCGGCGAGATCGGCGCGCGTCATCGCGCCGCCCGTCGCCCTGGCGTGCGCGTCGATTTTTTCCGCGAGCTCGCCGCGGTAGAACGCTTCGCCTTTCGTGGCGGCGATTTTCTCGAGCGTCCTTGCCTGGTCGGGGAAGCGGAAGATCTCTCCCGCGCGCGGCGCGCGGCCGTCGCGCAAGAATGCATCGGCAAAACCGGGCTGGCCGCGCAGCTCGGGCACCTGCGGGCCCCAGCGCTCGGCGACGAAGGGTGAAACCGGAAATCCGTTTGCCGCGTACTCGATCGCGGGAGCGAAGAGTTTTTCGAACGGGAGCTTGCCGAAGCGCTCGGAGAGATCCACCCATGCCGAAACGCAGCCCGGCACCGACACGCTGTTCCAGCCGCGCACGGGCACCGCCTTGTGCCCCTTGAAGTATTCCGGCGTCCACGCGGCGGGCGCGCGCCCTGACGCGTTCAGGCCGTGCAACTGCCTGCCGTCCCAGACGATGGCGAACGCGTCGCTGCCGATGCCGTTCGAGGTCGGCTCGACCACGGTGAGCGTGATCGCGGCCGCGAGTGCCGCATCGACGGCGTTCCCGCCGGCGAGCAGCATCCGCAGGCCTGCTTGAGCGGCGAGAGGCTGCGAGGTGGAGACGACGTTTCTTGCGAGCGTCGGGCGGCGGCGCGTCGGGTAGGGCGTGTCGAATTCGATCTGTTTCGCGGTTCGCTGCAGCATTTCTTTCGCTCTTTCGCCGGACTTCAGGCCCCTGCAGCGGCCGAGAGCGCGTTACCGATGTCCCAAAGGATATCATCAAGGGTCTCCAGGCCGACCGAAATCCGGATCATGTCGGGGGTGACTCCCGCCTTGGCCTGCTCCTCCTCGGACATCTGCCGGTGCGTGGTCGAGGCCGGGTGGATGATGAGCGTCTTCGCGTCGCCGATGTTGGCGAGATGGCTCATGAAGGTCGCCGCCTCGATGAACCTCTCGCCCGCCTTCGCTCCGCCCTTGACCCCGAAGTTGAGGAGCCCGCTCGCGCCCTTGGGCAGGTATTTCTGCGCGAGCTTGTGGTACCTGCTCCCGGGAAGCCCCGGATAGTTGACCCACGACACCCTCGGGTGGCCTTCGAGGAACTTCGCCACCGCGAGCGCGTTCTCGCAATGCCGCTCCATTCTCACCGGGAGCGTCTCCAGGCCCTGCAGCAGCAGCCAGGAGTTAAAAGGCGAGAGCGCCGGGCCGAAGGTGCGCAGAGTCTCCATGCGCGCGCGCATGGTGTAGCCGAAGTCGCCGAAGGTCTCGTAGAAGCGCACTCCGTGGTAGCCGCGCGAAGGCTCGGTCATCCCCGGAAACTTGCCGTTGTCCCAGGGAAACTTGCCCGATTCGACGATCAGACCGCCCATGGTGGTGCCGTGGCCGCCGATGTATTTGGTCGCCGAATGCACCACGATATCGGCGCCCCACTCGAACGGCCGGCACAGATAAGGCGAGGGGACCGTGTTGTCGATCACCAGCGGGATTCCCGCCTCGCGGGCGATCTTCCCGATCGCCTCGATGTCGACGATGTTGATGAGCGGATTGCCGAGCGTCTCGGCGTAC
The DNA here is from genome assembly GCA_005884335.1 of Betaproteobacteria bacterium. GTDB lineage: Bacteria > Pseudomonadota > Gammaproteobacteria > Burkholderiales > SG8-39 > VBDM01. The sequence continues at coordinate 20,803 of VBCJ01000101.1, forward strand.
AGGATCTTCGTGTTCTTTTTTATCGCGTGGCGGAAATTCTCGGGGTCGTCGGGGCTGACGAAGGTGGTGTCGATGCCGAGCTTGCGCAGATTCACCTCGAGCAGCGTATAGGTGCCGCCGTAGAGCGTCGACGCCGAAACGATGTGGTCGCCCGCCTCGGCGAGCGTGAGGATCGCCGTCATCTCGGCCGCCTGCCCCGTGGCCGTGGCGAGCGCGGCGCGTCCGCCTTCGAGCGCCGCGACGCGCTCCTCGAGCACTGCGGTGGTCGGATTGGAAATGCGCGTGTAGACGTTGCCGAAGGTCTGCAGGTTGAACAGGCTCGCCGCGTGATCGGCCGAGTCGAACACGTAGGACGTGGTCTGGTAGAGCGGCACCGCGCGCGAGCCCGTCGCCGGGTCGGGGATCTGCCCCGCGTGAAGCGCGAGCGTCTCGATACCGAACTTGCGGTCAGCCATCCGGGGCGTGGCGGGTCGTTGCGCGAAGGAAACGCGGGTGTTTGCCGCGCTGCGCGAACTATACCACGCGACTCAAACTCCCTCGCGCGCGCTGGCCTTTTGCTGGTCCGCGGAGTACGCCACGACACGGTTGCGCCCGGTCTGCTTCGCCAGAT
>VBCJ01000102.1 GCA_005884335.1 Betaproteobacteria bacterium
TCCAGACTACGTCCTCGCAGACTAAGATCGAGTAACTTTTTATCAATGGATTTTCTTAATTCTATTTCCGAAATCTTCACACGTTTATCATCTTTATCAAGGCCTACATTGTCCACTAGCCAACCATCAATTACAGTGGAATGAGGATAGGCATAGTCATTTGCAATATCATTCGCACAATAAAAAACAATTATCGCCTTAGGCAAAATTCCAATTTGTTCTACTATCTCAACGAATTTGTCGTATTGGTGTTGCTGGCCTGTATGTGTTATCCCGCATTTTAGTATTTGAATGCCGGTCAAATTCTCGATTACAGTGCCAAATTTTTCATGGAAAGGTGCATACCCCCACGTATAACTGTCTCCCGTTAAATAAACATAGTCTTCATATTGAGCATGCTCTTTATCAAAGCAGCCTATTGAGTTCGACCAAATTGGATAAGTGATGCCATTTACCCAGTGATAACCCTTTTTGTTTTTGCCATTATCAAACCCTCTTTTTTCATGTTTTACAAAATAGTCTTTGGAAAAAGGACCTTGCATCCCAATATTCGGCGCAAGTATGTCGCGTTGAAAATCCTCGCGGTACTCATTGAAGTTAAGCGCATACTCATTGGGCAAAAAGAAGAACATCATGACATCGAAAAATATGATGGTTAACAAGACGATTAAAAGTGTTAATACGATTTTCATTATTTCTAGACGATCGGCAGTTCAATCAAGCCGCCACAGCCTCCCCCGCCCGCTTCAGTGGCCGCTCGTCGATCGGCAGATTCACGACCACGGAAATCACCGACAGCCCGATCGCGATCAGCCACACGAGCTGGTACGAGCCGGTGCGGTCGAAGAGGTAGCCTCCGAGCCAGCCGCCGAAGAAGCTGCCGAGCTGGTGGAAGAAGAACACGAAGCCCGACAGCATCGCGAGATGCTTCACGCCGAAAATTCCCGCCACGACGCCGTTGGTGAGCGGCACCGTGCCGAGCCAGAGAAAGCCCATCGCGGCAGCGAACAGGTAGGCCGACATCGGCGTGAGTGGAAACGCGAGCAGCAGCGCGATCGCGACCCCGCGCGCGGCGTAGAGACCGGAGAGCAAGTAGGTCTTCGAGAAGCGGCCGCCGAGCTGCCCCGCGAGGTAGGAACCGAAAATATTGAACAGGCCGATGAGCGCAAGGGAAATCGTTCCATCGCGGACGGTGAGTCCCTGGTCTATGAGGAACGTCGGGAAGTGCGTGCCGATGAACACGACCTGGAAGCCGCAGGCGAAGTAGCCGACCCCAAGGAGCCAGAAGCCCTTGTGGCGGAAAGCCTCGGCGAGCGCTTCCTTCAGCGACACGCCCGCGGTGGCCGCGTGCGTGCCGTGGTAGCCCTTGTCGGCTACGCCGAATGAGGCCGGCATCACCACGGCCACAAGCAGCGACAACGCGATCAGCGCGGAATACCAGCCGAAGCCCGAGATCAGAACGAGCGCAAGGGGCAGCAGCGCGAATTGGCCGAAGGAGCCCGCCGCGCTCGAGATGCCGAGCACGACGCTCCTCTTGTCGGCGGAATAGGCGCGCCCCAGCGCGCCGAAAACGATATTGAAAGTCGTGCAGCTCATGCCGATGCCGACAAAGATGCCGATCGCGAGCGTGAGCCCGAGCGCGGTGCTCGAGTTCGCCATGAACACGAGACCGAGCGCGTACAGCAGCCCCCCCGCGAAGAGCACGCGCCTTGCGCCGAAGCGGTCGGCGAGCATTCCGGTAAACGGCTGCGTGATGCCCCACAGCAGGTTCTGCACCGCGACGGCGAAACCGAACACCTCGCGCCCCCAGCCGTTGTCCATGCTCATCGGCTGCAGGAACAGCCCGAAGCTGTGGCGGATGCCGAGCGCGAGCGTCAGAATCACGCTCGCGCAGACGAGCATGACGGCGGGACTGGATTTGCGGAAATCGGGCATGCCGGGATTTCAGCGCGAGGAAAAGCGTCACAGGATATCACGCAGCGAGCATCGCGACGGCGTTTGATACCATAGCGATTCCGGTCTTCACCCCGACGTGACGCCTTCGACCGTTTCGATCACTCCGCTCTCGCGGCGCTTGTTCCCGCTCCTCAGGTGGTGGCCGCGGGTCGACCGCTCGACGCTGAAGGCCGACGCGCTCGCCGGATTGATCGGCGCCATCGTCGTGCTCCCGCAAGGCGTGGCCTTCGCGACGCTCGCGGGGCTCCCTCCCGAGTACGGCCTGTACTGCGCGATGGTCCCGACCGTCGTCGCGGCGCTGTTCGGCTCGTCCCTGCATACCGTCGCCGGGCCCACCAATCCGGTCTCGCTCATGGTGTTCGCCGTGCTCAGCCCTCTCGCGATGCCCATGACTCCGCATTACATCGAGCTCGCTCTCACGCTTGCACTGATGTCGGGAATCATGATGCTGGCGCTGGGACTGCTCGGGTTCGGCTCGCTCGTGAAATTCATGTCGAGCTCGGTCGTAGTCGGCTTCACCGCGGCGCTCGCCGTGTTCATCTTCGCGAGCCAGCTCGGCAACTTCCTCGGCATCGCGTCGGCACCAGCGGGATTCGCCGATCTGGTCCTCGCGACGGTCAGGCGCCTGGGCGACGCCAAGCCGTGGGTGGTTCTCGTGGCGGCCGCGACGCTTGCGATCGGTGCGCTCTCGCAACGCGTCCTGCCGAGGATTCCGCAGATGCTGACCGCGATGGTTCTGGGTAGCGTCATGGCCTTCGTCCTCAATCGGGCGCTCGGCGCGGAGCGCACGGGCTTGCGCACGCTCGGCCCCCTGCCCGGCGCGCTCCCGCCGCTTTCGTTCCCGGACGTCTCGGCGGCAACGCTGCAAAGCCTCCTGCCGGGCGCCATCGCCGTCGCGCTGGTGTCGCTCACGCAGGCGCTCTCGATCGCCCACGCCATCGCGCTCAAATCGGGGCAGCGCCTCGACAACAACCAGGAATTCATCGCGCAGGGCCTCGCCAACATCACCGCGGCCTTCTTCTCGGGCTTTCCGACGAGCGCCTCCGCCAACCGCTGCGGCATCAACTACGATTCGGGCGCGAGGACCCCGATGTCGGCGATATTTTCCGCGCTGCTGCTGGTGCTCGTGCTGCTCGCGGTGGCGCCGCTCGTCGCCTACCTGCCGATCGCGGTCGTGGCGGGGCTGCTGTTCCTCGTCGCCTGGAACCTGATCGACTTTCAGCGCATCCGGAAAATCCTTGCCACGAGCCGGGGCGAGGGCACGGTGCTCGCGGTCACTTTCTTTTCGACGCTCCTGCTCGACCTCGAGTTCGCGATCCTCGTGGGCGTGCTCGTCTCGTTGGTGTTGTACCTCAATCGCACATCCCACCCGATCCTGCGGAGCCTCGTGCCCGATCCGCGCCATACGGGGCGCAAGATGACCGAAGTCGAGGACAGCCTCCTCGAGTGCCCCCAGCTGAAGATCCTGCGCATCGAAGGCTCGATTTACTTCGGCGCGGTGGGCCACGTCGAGCGGCACCTCGACACGCTGCGCGAGCACAGTCCCGGCCAGAAACACCTGCTCCTGATGTCCAAGAGCATCAATTTCGTGGACATGGCGGGCGCCGAGCTGCTCACCGAGGAGGCGCGCCGGCGGCGTGCCGGCGGCGGTCAGCTCTACTTCTACAGCCTGAGGAAGCCGGTCGAGGAGCTGCTCGAGCGCGGCGGCTACATGGCGGAGCTCGGCCGCGAAAACGTCTTCCGCGGCAAGCGCGAGGCGATCGGCGGGGTGTTCACGCGGCTCGATCTTTCCATCTGCGCCACCTGCCGCGCGCGCATTTTCGAGGAGTGCGCGAGCGTGCCCGGACCCGGGGAGGCTCGATGAGGTTCCGCCGCACCGCGATCTTTCTGCTTGGGCTGCTCGCCGCCTGCGGCGGCCAGCCGAAGCTCCCTCCCCTCGCAACTGACGCGGTGGTGCTCGCCTTCGGCGACAGCCTGACCTTCGGGATCGGCGCGAACACCGGCGAAAGCTATCCGGCGCGGCTCGAGGCGCTGATCGGCCGCAAAGTGGTGTCAGCGGGCGTCCCCGGAGAAGCGAGCGCCGAAGGGCTTGCGCGCCTGCCCTCGGCGCTCGACGAAGCCAAGCCGCAGCTCGTCATTCTCTGTCACGGCGGCAACGATTTTCTGAGGAAGCTCGACGAAGCGCAGGCGGCGAACAACATCCGCGCCATGGTGCGCCTCGCCAGGGCGCAAGGCGCTCAGGTGGTGCTGATCGGCGTTCCGAAGCCCGGCCTGCTCCCCTCGCCCGCGGGCTTCTACGCGGATATTGCAAAGGAACTGCGCCTGCCCTACGAAGAGACGGCGCTCCGGAAGATCCTCACCGACAACGGACTGAAGTCCGATCTCGTTCATCCGAACGCGGCGGGTTACGCGCGGCTCGCTGAAGCGATTGCCGCGCTTTTGAAGAAAAGCGGGGCGGTGTGAAGGCGCACTACGCCTGAGCGGGATGTCCCTGTCAGGGGTTACCCTCGATTCCATGTCAGGTGCTCCGTCGGTGGCGCTTTTCCCTGTTGTAGCGGAACAATGACTATCTTCCGGGCGTGCGCCGTACTATGCTGATGACATAGTCAGTCTTGGGACGTTCCCGTGGATCACCCCGTCATCGATCGCCACCTCTGGATCGAAGTTGCCGAATACCTCGTTGCGGTCGTCGGCGTGATACTCATCGCCTGGACACTCGCCGAGGATCTCGGCTCGCCCCTTTGGGGCGGGCTGACCAGCATCCGACTGCGCTGAGGCCCTGCGCAAGGCTGCTCGGGCCCGACTATCTCGCGCCGAGTAGTCGCGACGTTCGGGCGATGTCCTTCGGCCTTACCCAGAAGATCGCGCCGAAGCGGCGGCTGCCCCCGGTCACCGCGTCCATCGCGACCATGTTGATCTTCGCCTTGGCGAGCTTTTCGAGGATACGAACCAGCGCGCCGACGCGGTCCTCGCCCTGCACCAGGAACGCGGTCTTCTTCTTGCCCAGTTTCACGCCTTTCTTTTTCGCCCCGCGCGCGAACTCGACGGGCTTCGCCGGAACGAAATCGACCTGCGCCTTGCCGCCGTTGGGGAACCCAGTAAAAGCAAGCAGGTTCTGTTTGCCCTTCGCGATCGACCTCAGCATTTCGACGCCCACTCCCGGGCGATTCGGCACCTGCATCGAGAAATATACGACTTTGCGGATCATGGTTCCTCCTTTCGAAATAGTGCTACTTTACCGATAGCACTGCCGGAGGAAACTGGCAAGCGAATTCGCGCCGGGGCTCTCATCCTTCGCCCGGTCCGAGCCGGTATCGCTCCACGAAGCGGCGGTCGATGCGGTCCTTCCAGCGCCACACCCAGGCGCCTTCCAGCGAAAACCGCCCCCAGGAGGCGACCGCGTAGCGATCGCCGCAACTGATGAGGGCAAGCGAGCGCGAAGGCGAGCGGAACGGTTCAGGCGCCTCGCCCGCGAGCGCGCGGCGCAGGTTGCGCGCGAGAACCGGCCCCTGCCTCACGGCGAAAACGCCGGACTTCGGCCTGGGCTCGCCGATCACGGTTGCGACATCTCCCGCGGCGAATATCTCCGGGCACGACCGCGATTGCAGCGTTTCGCTCACCGCGACGAAGCCGCGCGCGTCGGTGGCGAGCGCGCTCTGAGCGATCCATGGAGGCGCGTACGCTCCGGCCGCCCATACCGCCGCCTGCGCCTCGAAGCGTTCTCCGCCGTCGAGCCCGAGCCCGTTTTTGCCCGCGGCAACGACTTTTCGGCCGGAGTGCACCGTGACGCCGCGCTCGCCGAGGATACGAGCTATTCTGCGGCGCGCGCCGTGGCCGGCGAGGATGGGCAGCTCGCTGAAAAGCACGAATTCCGCGGCGACTCCGGCAAGTCCGTGCCGCATGGCGAGCAGCACCTCGATCCCGGCCGCGCCGCCGCCGACCACGGCGATGCGCCGGATCTCGCCCCTCCTCGCCGACTCGCGCAAGCGTTGCCAGCCCGCGAGAAACGACTCGACCGGGCGGACGCGAAGCGCGCGTTCCGCCGCGCCGGACGGGTCGCCCGCGCTCGACCCGATGTCGAGCGACAGGACGTCGTAGTGAAGACGCTCACCCCGGGCCGTGGTCACCTCGCGCTTCGCGAGATCGACGCCGGCCGCAGAGTCCAGGAGAAAGCGCGCCCCCGCGCGCGCGGCGAGCGCGGCCAGATCGATGCGGCAGTCCCCGGGTCGGTAGTGCCCCGCGACCACGCCCGGAACCATTCCCGAGTAGAAGGCGTGGCCACTCGGACTGAGGAGCGCGAGGCGGGCGCCTGGGGCGGGCGTATCCCCGAAGCTCTTCAGCACGGCGAGGTGACTGTGCCCGCCTCCGACGAGAAGGAGATGTTTCACCGAGTCCTGAGAGAGTGTGTTGGCTCATTCTAGCGGCTGTCGCTTCTGGAAGGATAGAGGCAGGTGATACACTTCGCACAGTTTGTATCTCAGAGGACAGAGCCGTGCCCAAATCCCTCCGACTGGGAACCGAGCTGGAGAAGACGCTCGACCGCTACTGCGCTGAGACCGGGGAGACGAAGAGCGCCGTCATCCGGCAGAGCTTGGCGGAATATATCGTCCGCCGCCAACGCAAGCGGCGCGCGCCTTGCGCGTGGGAGCTGGGCAAAGACTTGTTCGGCGCCGACCGCTCGGCGGCAGGGCAAGGCAACGTCTCGGGGCGAGTCAAGACGCTGATCCGCGCGAAGCTCCGTGCGAAACATCATCGTTGACACGGGGCCGCTCGTTGCGCTGTTTCACGCCCGCGACAAGCATCACGAGGCGGCCAAAGCCGTTCTCGAATCGAACCCGGCGGCATTGATAAGCACTTGGCCCGTAATCACGGAGGCCTGCCACTTTCTCGGTCAGGCCGGGAGGCACGCGCTGCTCACTTTTGTCCGTCGCGGAGCTTTGCGTCTGGAAGCCCTTTCGGTTGAAGATGTGCCGCAACTCGATGAGCTGCTCGCGCGCTACGAGCGAATGGATTTCGCCGACGCCACGCTCGTGCTGATCGCGGAAAAGACCGGGATCACCGAGATAT
>VBCJ01000103.1 GCA_005884335.1 Betaproteobacteria bacterium
TGTGTGGCCTCGCTGTGCTCGGCGTGATGGAGTTGGCCGAGCTTGTGCGAGCCCGGAATCACCTCCATGCAGCCGGCCTCGATCGAGGCGTCGGTGAGCGCGACCCAGGCGGTCACCTGCAGGGGCGGCTCGAGGCCGAAGTAGGTCGCATCCTGGTGCCAGCTCACATAGGCCGCGTCGCCAGCGTTCTTGGGCCAGACCGAGAGATGGAACAGACGGATATCCGGACCGATGATGTCCTCGACGGCGTCGAGGATGGCTGGATGGTGGACGATCTCGTCGACCCAGGTGAACAGGAGATGCGGCTTGAAATTGTGCCCTTTGGTGAGTTCTCTGCCCTGGGCCGCCTCGAACTCCTCCATGGCGCGTCGGTACCGCCGCGCCTCCTCGGCGGCGAACGCGGCGATCGGGTAGACGAAGCCGTCGCGGTGGTAGCGCTCGATTTGCGCCTCGGTCAGCCTCTTGCCCATCGGCGCCATCCTACACCACAGCGTCGATCCCCCGTGCCCGGCAGCGACGGCGCGAGCGTGCTGCGCGTCTCGATGGAGGACTCAAGTCCGATGTGTCGTCCCCGAGTGGCGCTTTTTGCCGGTCGGTGGCCGGATGTACCCGACCGTCGCACCAATTCCTGGGTGAAGTCTGGGCTCGGCTCCGAAACCGGACGCCCTGAGACTCCTGGGCTTGGTCTTGCGTCTCAACGGGGAGGACGGGTCGCTATGGTGGCGACTCTATCGCCGACTACTGAACAGAGGAACTCGCCTCAAAGAGGTTGCATCACTCACGCCTACACGGATAAGAGGGATAGAGTTCAGGCGACTAAGAGTTCGACGAAATGGACGGAAGTCGCATGGCCGATAACGGATCGATCCTCGTAACCGGGCCGACCCTCGGCCGCACCTGGGCTGGCTATATCGGATCTAAACAGCACCATTTTCAAGCCGAAAGCCCAGCCCACAGGCCAACAGCAAAAAACAAGGAGAGGGGCGATGAAGAGCAAAAGGATGCCGGCGGTTGTGATCATTGTGGTCTCGCTCGCTGTCACAGTGCTCGCCGTCCTGGGTGGCAGGGCCACTTCCGCGCAGGACACTGCCCAGGCCAAGTACACCGTGCGAGTGCCGAATGGGCTCGCGTTCTCTGAGTTCAGAGGATACGAAGGCTGGCAGACGGTCTCCATCAGTCGGAACGAAAAGCTGATGGCTGTGATCCTCGCCAATCCCGTGATGATCAACGCCTACCAGTCCGGCATTCCCGGCAACGGCAAGCCTTTCCCCGACGGCTCCAAGATGGCGAAGATCCATTGGAACCCGAAAAAGCTCGAGACGTTCCCCACTGCGACGGTGCCGTAAGCCTGCATGACGTCGACTTCATGGTGAAGGATAGCAAGAGGTTCGCGGACAGCGGCGGATGGGGATGGGCCGCGTTCAACCCGGCACCCTGGCTGACGAGCCGCCGCAGGGGAACGACGCCAAGTGCGGGCTCGCGTGCCACACGATCGTGAAGACCAGAGATTACGTTTTCACGGACTACGGGAAGCGGTGAACGGGAACAGCCCAAAACCCGTTCTCGAGCGTCACGGTCTTGGCGCCCCCGGACGCGAGGTCGTCTAGGTGCGTGTCGACTTCGATCCCGGAACGACGTTCGGCAAGCACACGCCCACGTGGATTCGATCGTTGGAGAGGTGCAATTCCTGAAGTCTTACATGACTATTCTCCACTGTCTTGCAAATGAAATATATCTGGAGCTTCTAGGATGAGAACATGAAAAAGTCGGGCGCGAGCCAAGGCCAGTCGGCATCGGAGCTCATCTCGAAAAGAATCGCCGAACTCGGGGACTGGCGCGGGGAAACCCTCAGCAGAATGCGCAAGCTCATCAAGGAAGCAGACCCGGACGTCGTCGAGGAGTGGAAATGGATGGGCACTCCGATTTGGTCGCACGACGGCATCATCTGCACTGGCGAATCCTACAAGAATGTCGTGAAGCTTACCTTCTCCAAGGGCGCGTCTCTGAAGGATCCGGCCCGTCTCTTCAACTCGAGTCTCGACGGAAACGCACGCCGCGCGATCGACATCCACGAAGGAGAAGAAGTTGACGAGTCCGCCTTCAAGGCGCTCGTTCGCCAAGCGGTCGCCCTCAACGGTTCTGGCAAGTCGAAACCTTCGAAGAAAGCGAAGTCCTAAGGGAATCGTCAGCCGCCCCGGCGCCGCCGATCATGCGGCGCCACGTAAATTTTCATATAATGTCGGAACAATTCGGCCCCGACCGTCCTTGGGGCACCACCAGCTATTTGTGGGAGATCCACAATGTCCGTCAAGGCGCTGATCGCGCTGTCTGCAACTGTTGCCGTCAGCTTTGCGGCCCCGACGATGGTTCAAGCCGCGCAGGAGAAGCCGGCCATGCAAGCTGCAACACCCAAGCCCAGCAAGACCGGCCATGCCGCCGTCAACGGCGTGAACTACTACTACGCCGTCTACGGCACCGGCGAGCCGCTGTTGCTGCTCCACGGTGGCCTGGGCCAGATCGAGATGTTCGGTCCCAACCTGACCAAGCTCGCGCAGAGCCGGCAGGTGATCGGCGTCGACCTGCAGGGCCATGGCCGGACAGCGCTGGGCGATCGCGAGATCAGCTTGGTCGACATGGGCAACGACATGGCCGGCGTGCTGAAAAAGCTCGGCTACAACAAGGTCGACGTGCTCGGCTACTCGATGGGCGCGGGCGTCGCGTTCCAATTCGCCGCTCAGCATCCCGAGATGGTTCGCCGCCTGGCGCTGGCTTCGTGCCTGTTTGCGCAAGAAGGGTTCTATCCGGAGATGCTGCCGCAGCAGGCTGCAGTCGGTGCCGCGATGGCGGAGCAGATGAAGGAAACGCCGATGTACAAGTCGTACATGGCGATTGCGCCGCATCCGGAAGAATTTCCGAAGCTGCTCGACAAGATGGGCGCGTACATGCGCAAGTCGTACGACTGGTCGAGCAGCTTCGGAAATTCTTCCGGATGCGGCGCAATCGCCATGTCGCAGAATCGTCTGGCGATCCTGCCGAATCTCACGCACTACGAAATCGGCCTCGCGCCAGAGCTGATCGACACTGCTCTGCCGTTCCTGAATGGCGCGGGCCGCGCCAAGAGCTGGAGCGAGCAGGTGAACGCGAAGTAAGGGGCGCGTGACCGCCGCCGCTAGCCGCCGCCGTCGGATTTGACGACGAACGGCTGGCGGCCGGATATCATGAAAATCGACATCTTCAATCACGTCATGCCGGTGCCTTACCTGGACATGATGAAGCAGCACCTGAAGGATCAGGGCATCCTCAAGCGCATGAGTAACCTGCGCATGCTCTGGGACATCGAGGCGCGGGTGCGGATGCTGGACGAGAAATTCCCGGACGTGCAGCAGGTGCTGACTCTCTCGCTGCCCTCCCCCGAGCTGGTGGGAGGGCCCGAGCTCGCGCCCGAGCTCGCGCGCATCGCCAACGACGGCATGGCGGGCATGACGGCGAAATGGCCGAAGAAATTCCCCGCGTTCGTCGCCTCGCTCCCCATGAACAACGTTCCCGCGGCCCTCGAGGAGATGGACCGCGCGCTCGGCAAGCTCGGCGCGCGCGGCGTACAGATCTGCTCGAGCGTGAACGGCCGTCCGCTCGACGACCCCGAGTTCTTCCCGGTGTTCGAGCGCGCGACAGAGAAGCACGACGTGCCGATTTGGATGCACCCGGCGCGCCCGGCGACCCGCGCGGATTACGTGGGCGAGCAGAAATCGAAATACGAGATCTGGCAGGTGCTCGGATGGCCGTTCGAGACCAGCATCGCGATGGCGCGCATGGTGTTCTCGGCCTTCTTCGAGAAGCTCCCGGGCCTGCGCATCATCACGCACCACTGCGGCGGAATGATCCCGTATTTCTCGGGCCGCGCCGAGACGCTGTGGGCGCAGCTCGGCAGCCGCACCGCCGACGAGAACTACGAGGACGTGCTCAAACGCATGTCGAAAAAGCCGATCGAGTATTTCCGCATGTTCTATGGCGACACCGTGCTCGGCGGCTCGGCTTCGGCGCTGCGCTGCGGGCTGGATTTCTTCGGGGCCGACCGCGTGGTGTTCGCGAGCGACTGCCCCTTCGATCCCGAGGGCGGGCCGATGTTCATCCGCGAGGGAATCCGCTCCATCGAGGACCTCAAGCTGCCCGAAGCCGATAAGCGAAAGATGTATTTCGGAAACGCGCTGAAGCTGCTGAAGATGCCGCTCGAGCAGAAAAAATAGCCCGGGCGCAGCACGAAACCAAAGGGGCCTCGCGGCCCCTTTTTTTTGCGCGTCTAACGCTATTTCAGTGCGGCAAGTCCCGCAGCGGCGCACTGGGCATCCTGCTCGCCCGTGGCACCCGAAGCGCCGATTGCGCCGACAATCTTGCCGTCCATGACGATCGGGAAACCGCCATCGAGCGGCACCGCGCCTTCCAGCCCCAGAATGCGCAGGCCGGCACCGCCGCCCGCCACCGCGTCCTGGAACACCTTGGTCGGCCGCTTGAACAGCGCCGCCGAGCGGGCCTTGCCGATCGCCACCGCAACGCTTCCGGTCTGGGTGGCGTCCATTTTCTCCAGATAGACCAGATCGCCGGAGATATCGGTCACGGCGAACGCCATTTTCCAGTTGTTCTTGCGCGCTTCCGCCTCGGCCGCAGCAGCGGCTTTCTTCGCGTTTTCAAGACTGATCGGCGCGCCGTAGGGATTCGGCATCTGCGCCAGCGCGCTCGACGCGCACAGAGCGAACAACACGGCGAACAGCGACTTCAAAATTGTCTGCGACATGTACTCCTCCTTTGTTTAGCTACGGTTGTAAGGCTTCACATCTGTACGTCAACAGGTGCGGCACTGATTTAATTCCCCAACCCCAATACAGCGATGCCTGCGTTGGCGATCTGCTCGTCCTCGTGCGACTGCACGCCGGAGACGCCGACCGCGCCGACGCACTCGCCGCTCACCATGATCGGCACTCCGCCCTGCACCGGCAGCACCGGCATGTTGAGCAGGGCGGTGCGGCCGGCCGCGATGCGGTCTTCCCAGTTCTTGGTCGTGCGCCGCGACACCGCAGCGCTGCGGCCTTTTGCGATCGCGATCTCGGAGTTTGCCGGCGTCGCGCCGTCCATGCGGGCCAGCCACAGCAGGTGTCCGCCGTCGTCGAGGATGGCGATGACCACGTTCCACTTGTTCTTGCGCGCTTCGGCCTCGCAGGCGGCGCCGATCTTCTTGCAGTCTTCGAGGGTCAGGCAGGGTTTGGTTTTCACCTTCTAGGGCTCCGTTCTGGTTTTCAATGCGCTGCGAATTTGCTCCAGGGCCGCAGGGTCCTCGATCGTGGTGAGGTCTCCCGGGTCACGCCCTTCTGCCAGTGCCTGGATCGAGCGCCGCAGCGTTTTTCCGGAGCGCGTCTTCGGCAGCAGGGACACGAAGTGTACCGACTTTGGCCGCGCGATCGCACCCAGTTGCTTGTCGACGGTCTCCATGACCTCCCTCTCCAGCGCCTTGCGGCCTTCGGCCGAATTCAGGCGCGTCGCATCTTTCGCCACCGCGAAGGCGAGCGGCATCTGCCCTTTCAGCGAATCGGCGACGCCGACCACCGCACACTCCGCAATGCCGGAGTGCATGTTGACCGCTTCCTCGATCTCGCGCGTGCCCAGTCGGTGCCCGGCGACGTTGATCACGTCGTCGGTGCGGCCGAGGATGAAGTAATAGCCGTCCTCGTCCCGGATGCCCCAGTCGAAGGTCGAGTACACCATTTTGTTCCGGAACGTGCCGAAATAGGTCTTCACGAAACGCTCGTCGTCTCCCCAGACGGTGGACATGCAGCCCGGCGGCAGGGGCGGCGCGATCGCCACCACGGCTTTCTCGCCGGTCGCGGCCTCGGCGGCATCGGCTTCGCGCAGGAGCTTCAGGTCGTAGCCGTAGGCGGGAAAGCTCGGGCTGCCGAGCTTGATCGGCGTCTTTTCCACCCCGGGAACCGAGGTGAGGATCGGCCAGCCCGTCTCGGTCTGCCAGTAGTGGTCGATCACGGGCTTGCCCAGCGCCTCCGCGATCCATGCGTGCGTCGGCTCATCGAGCGGCTCGCCCGCGAGGAAAAGGTGCTTGAGCGAGCCGAGGTCGTATTTCCGCAGGAGGGCCGGATCGTGCTTCTTCAGCACCCGGATCGCGGTCGGCGCGGAGAACATCACGTTCACCTTGTGGTCCTGCACGATCTTCCACCAGATCCCGGCATCGGGCCGGACCGGAACGCCCTCGTACATGACGGTGGTCATGCCCGCGATCAACGGTCCGTAGATGATGTAGGAATGTCCCACCACCCAGCCGATGTCCGAGGTGGTGAACATCGTCTCCCCCGGGCCGCCGCAGTAGATGTGCCTCATCGATGCCGCGAGCGCGACCGCGTAGCCGCCGACGTCGCGCTGCACGCCTTTGGGGCTGCCAGTCGTGCCCGAGGTATACAGGATGTAGGACGGCTCGTTCGATTCGAGCCAGGCGACCGCCACTTTTGCGTCGATGTGCTCCGCGCGCAGCTCGCCGTAATCGAGATCGCGCCCGGCGACTGTCTTCATCGATGGGTCGAGCCCGCGCCGGAAAATGACGACCTTGCGGGGCGGGTGCTTCGCCAGCCTGATCGACTCGTCCACCAGCGCCTTGTAGGTCACCACCTTCCCCATGCGGCTGCCGCCGTCGGCGGTGACCATGAGCTTCGGCCGTGCGTCGTCGATGCGCGCCGCGAGGCTCGCGGCAGCGAATCCCCCGAACACCACCGAGTGGATCGCGCCTATCCTCGCGCAGGCGAGAATGACGAACGCCGCCTCCGGGATCATGGGCATGTAGACGATGACCCGGTCGCCCTTGCCGATCCCGAGCGAGCGCATCATGGCCGCGGCGCGCTGCACTTCGAGGTGGAGCCCGCGGTAGCTGAAGCTCCGCTCCTCGCCGGTCTCGGTGGAGATATAGGCGAGCGCTCTTTGGTCCCCGCGCACTGCCAGGTGCCGGTCGATCGCGTTGTAGCAGAGGTTGGTTTCTCCTCCGACGAACCATCGGGCGAACGGCGGCCGGCCGTAGTCGAGCACTTTCTCGGGCGGCTTCTCCCAGTGCACGAGCTTCGCCTGCTCCGCCCAGAAACCTTCCTTGTCTTCGATGGATCGCCGATGGAATTCGCGGTAAGTCGTCATCGGGCACGCCCTTGCGGCGCTACTTCAGGTGGTTCCTGAGCGCCTGGGTGATCTTGTCCAGCGGAAGCTCGACGTTGAGGCGCCGGCACACGGCCAGGAGAAAAGGCAGCATGCGCCGCAGCATCTCGCTCGCCGCGTCGCCCAGCCGCTGCGCATCGGCGTGCTCGATGGCCTGCACCGCCCGGTCCAGGTCATCCGGCAAGCTCACGGGTTTCAGCGGACTCGCCTCCTCCTGCTTGGCTGCGCGCTGAAGCTTTCGGCTCGCCGCATCCTGCAGGCGCTGCAGCGCCATTTTCATGAGGTCCTCGATCGAGGAAGCCGAGTCCACGTCGAGGGCCGCGAGGCCGATGCTGGTGCGGATCTTGAGCACGTGATCGCGGTAGGTGACCTGCGCCTTGTCCAGCTGTTCGTGCATGCGGCGCGCGAAGGTGAGCGCCTGCTGGGAGGAGGTCCCGGGAAAGATCACCGCGAAGCTCGCCTCCGCGGTGCGCCCCATCGAATCTTCAGCGCGCAGCGTTCCCATCACGAGCTTGGCGATTCTCCCCAGCAGCTGGTCGGCCACGTTCTTCCCGACTTTCTGGGTGATTTCGCCGTAGCTGTCCATGCGGAAGGTCAGGACTGCAAGCGGCCCGCCGTGCCGCCGCGCGTGCGAGTAGTGCTTGCCGCCTTCGGTGGCGAGGTAATGCGGTGTGAACGCGCCGGTGACCGGGTCGCGCGTGGCGGTCTGGTCGAGCGCCTCCTTGTTGACGACGAGCTGCTGCTTCGCCTCGACCAGGTGCAGGAGATTGTCGATGCGCGAGAGGATCTCCGTGCCGTCGGTGGTCTTGGTGATGAAGTCGTTCGCTCCGGCCGCGCGCGCGCGCTTCTTGGTGGCGTCCTCCTCGTCTCCGGAGATCACGATCACCGGGATGCCGCGAACGCGCGGGTCCTCGGACTGCCGGATGCGCTCGAGGAGCGCAAAGCCGTCCAGCACCGGCATCTGGAGGTCGGAGAACACCACCACGATCGAGGGATCGGTCGTGATCGCCTGCCAGCCGGCCTCGCCGTTCGCCTCCTCCCGGACGTCGAAGCTCTTGCGTATGAGACGCGAGATGGTGGTGCGGACGATCCTGGAATCGTCCACGAGAAGGACGCGCTGCTTCGGGATTTGAGAGGGCACGCCCGGATTCGAGTTCATGTCAGGCCGCCAAATCGACGACGATGCGTCCCCTGGCCGCGCCTTTCAGAAGGCCGTCGAACGCCCGCGGGAGCTCGTCGAACGCGATGGTTCGCGTGATCTCCTTGAGGTGCGCCGGCCGCATGTCGCCCGCCAGGCGCCGCCACACCTCCCGGCGCTGCGGCATCGGCGTGGCCCCGGAGTCGATCCCCAGCAGGCTCACGCCGCGCAGAATGAACGGCGCGACCGAGGTGTTCAGGTTCATGCTCGCCGCAAGACCGATCGAAGCGATGGCTCCGCCCGGCATCATCGTGCTCGCCATCCAGGCGAGCACTTCTCCGCCGAGATTGTCCACCGCCCCGGCCCAGGTCGCCTTGTCGAGCGGCTTGATTTTCGAAAGATCGAGGCCTTTTCTGGACATCACTTCTTTCGCCCCGAGCCCCTCGAGGTAGGCGGCTTCGTTCTCCTTGCCTGTCAGCGCCACCACCCTATAGCCGAGGCGCGAAAGGACGTCGATCGCGATCGAGCCCACTCCGCCGGTCGCGCCGCTCACGACGACGGGGCCCTTGGCGGGCGCGAGGCCGTTCACCTCCATGCGCACGATCGCGAGGCCGGCGGTGTACCCGGCCGTTCCGAGGGCCATGGCTTCGAAAAGATTCATTCCCTTCGGCATGGGGACCACCCAGTCCGCCGGGACTCTGGCGTACTCGGCGTAACCGCCGTCGTGTGCCACGCCGAGGTCGTAGCTGGTGCAGATGACCGCGTCCCCGCGCGAAAAGCGCGCATCGGCCGACTCCGTCACCGTCCCCGACAGGTCGATCCCGCCGACGCAGGGGAAGCGCCGGATGATCTTTCCCGCGCCGGTCGCGGCGAGCGCGTCCTTGTAGTTGACGCTCGAATACGCAACGCGTATCACCACCTCGCCCTTGTCGAGGTCCTCGAGGAGAGCTCCTCGAAACGCGCAACGGCCTTTTTTTCGATCTCGCGGATGCGATAGGCCTTGAATTTCCCCATGAGCGATTATACCGGCGAGGCAGCGCGCGCCGGCTCGCTTTTCAATCCGGGGGGCGCCTGCGCTCGGCGAGATATTCGCGCGACTGCATCTCGACCAGGCGGCTCGCCGTGCGGTCGAACTCGAACACCATGGCGCGAAGCTGCGGGTCGCCGGGGTCCTCCTCGATCTTGAGCAGCTTGTCCGGGACCGCTTCCGCGGAGACGATCAGCTTGACGCGGTTGTCGTAGAACACGTCGATCATCAGCGTGAAGCGGCGCGCTTCCTCCGACAGAGCGAGCCCCATTCGCGGCACCCCGGAGACGATCACCGTGTGGAAGCGTTTGGAGAGGTCGAGATAGTCGTGCTGCGAGCGGCCCCTGCCGCAGATCAGCTTGAAGTCGAACCAGACGACGCCGCCCGCCCGGTGGCGGTAGGGAATCACGCGGCCTTCCACGTCGAGCTCGTGGAATTCCTCCTCGACTTCGGCGATTCTCGTGAAGGTCTCCAAGAGCGCCCGGTCGGTCTGCTCGCCGAGCGGCGCGTGGTAGACCTTGACGCCTTCCAGCATGCGCTGGCGGTAGTCGACGCCGCCGTCGACGCGCAGGACGTCCAGGCGCTCCTTGAGCAGCGCGATCGTGGGCAGGAAATTTTCGCGCTTGAGCCCGTCCTTGTATAAGTCGTCCGGACGGTAGTTCGAGGTCATGCAGCAGACGACTCCGAGATCCATCACCCGGCCGAGCAGCCGGCCCACGATCATGGCATCGGCGATGTCGTTCACGTGCATCTCGTCGAAGCAGATGAGGCGGTAGCGCTTGGCGATTCTCTCGGCCAGCGCGCTCAAGGGATCGTCCCGGCCCTTCAGCTCCTCGAGCTCCCGGTGCACGTCGCGCATGAAGTGGTGGAAATGCACGCGGCGCTTCCTCACCAGCGGCAGGCACCGGTAGAAGCTGTCCATCAGGAAGCTCTTTCCCCGGCCCACCCCGCCCCACAGGTACACCCCGCGCGGAAGCGTCGGGTGCACCACTAGGCGCTTGAGCGCCGTGCTGCGCCGCGCCTTGTAAGCGGTCCACTCCTCGTAGAGCTGCTGCAGCCGCTCGACCGCGCGCAGCTGGGAGGAATCGCTCTTGAATCCGCGACGTTCCAGCGTGCTGTGGTAGAGACCGACGACCGACAGGGTCTCCGCGGAGCCCTGCAATTTCTCGGCGGCCTCCGACGGACTGTCGCTCATCAGATGTTGAGCGCGCGCTTGTCCACCGCGAGCGCCGCGTCCTTCATCGCCTCCGACAGCGAAGGATGGGCGTGGCAGATCATCCCGATATCCTCGCTGCTCGCGCGGAACTCCATGGCGACGACCGCTTCAGCAATCAGCTCGGAAGCGAACGCGCCGATGATGTGCACTCCGAGTATCACGTCGGTCTTCGCGTCGGCGACGAATTTTACGAGGCCGCTCGTGTCGCCGAGTGCGCGCGCCCTGGCGTTGGCCATGAACGGGAAGGTGCCGGCACGGTAGGCGACGCCTTCGACCTTGAGCTGCTGCTCGGTCTTCCCCACCCAGGCGATCTCCGGCGTCGTGTAGATCACCCAGGGGATCGTGTTGAAATCGACGTGCGGCTTCTGGCCCGCGATGCGCTCGGCCACCGCCACGCCCTCTTCCTCCGCCTTGTGCGCGAGCATGGGGCCGCGCACCACGTCGCCGATCGCCCAGACGCTGGGGAGATTCGTGCGGCAATGCTCGTCGACAGCGACGAAGCCGCGCTCGAGCTTGAGGCCGACTGCTTCGGCGTTCAAGCCCTCGGTGTTGGCGATGCGGCCGATCGAGACGATGAGCCGATCGAAAATCGCGCTCTGAGCCTTGCCTTCGGCGTCGGTGTATTCGACCGTGACGCCCTTTTTCGCCTTCACGCCCGTAATCTTCACGCCGAGCTCGATCTTCAGACCCTGCTTGCTGAAGATCTTCCAGGCTTCCCTGGCGATCTGTTCGTCGGCCGCACCGAGAAAGACCGGCAGCGCCTCGAGGATCGTCACCTCCGACCCGAGCCTGCGCCACACGCTGCCCATTTCCAGCCCGATCACGCCCGCGCCGATGACGCCGAGGCGCTTCGGCACCTCGGGAATGGCGAGCGCACCGTCGTTGCTCGCCTTTACGACCTGGTCCTTGCGCTTGAGCATCTGGGCGAGATCGAGCTCGAGACCCTTCACGCGCACCCCGTGCTCGGCGAAGCCATGCCCGGCCTGCTCGAAGTTCTCCGAGGACTGCAACAGCGCTTTGGAGGGAATGCAGCCGATGTTGGTGCAGGTTCCGCCGAGCGCGGGCTTGCCATCGGGAGTTTTCCAGTCGTCGATGCAGGCCGTCTTCAGTCCGAGCTGCGCGGCGCGGATCGCGGCGACGTAGCCGCCTGGACCACCTCCGATCACGACCACGTCGAATGACTGTGCCATTGTGAGAGGCTCAACGTTCGCGCTAGCCGGCGCGCGGCACTTTATAGCGCGTCCGTGGCGAACGCGCTGTTAAACGTCGGGGGCGCTTGTTCTTGAGCACCGACCTCAAGGCCTTGTTCACGGAAGCGGAGTCGGGGAATGCTTTGGCGACGTCGCGTTCCAGGACAACGACGACATGGTTGGTTCGTTTAGCTTTCATGGCGTTTGCGCTCATGCGCAGTAGCTAATCGTGCGCTAATGATGCGGATTATCTCATCCTGCTCCGCATGGACAACCACCAGCAAGCGCCCACGCGAAGATTGACCGATTGTGACCAGGCGCTCTTCACTAGGTGACGAGTCCGGGTCGGGAAAGGTGGCCGACAAAGCGTCGTAGAAGACGCTAACCGCTTCATCGAATGTGACCTTGTGCTTCCTGCGATTGGTCTCCGCCTTCGAACGATCCCATTCGAAATGCATCGCTTAGCTGTGGGGGCACATGACGGCGTCTAGCGAATGAAATCTGCGGCGGGCCGCCCGCCCTTCCTCATAGGTCGAGAAGCAGCCGGGCCGGATCCTCCAGCGCTTCCTTGATCGCCACCAGCGACAGCACCGCCTCGCGGCCGTCGACGATGCGGTGGTCGTAGGAGAGCGCGAGGTAGTTGACCGGCCGGATCACGACCTGGCCGTTCTCGGCGACCGGCCGCTCGCGCGTGGCGTGCACGCCCAGGATCGCCGATTGCGGCGGGTTGATGATCGGCGTGGAAAGCATCGAGCCGAACACCCCGCCGTTCGAGATCGAGAAGGTTCCTCCGCTCAGCTCCTCGATCGTGAGCTTGCCGTCCTGCGCGCGCTTGCCGAAGTCGGCGATCTTCTTCTCGACTTCCGCGAAGCTCATCTGGTCCGCGTCGCGCAGGATCGGGACGACGAGGCCGCGCGAGCTGCCCACGGCGATGCCGACGTCGAAGTAGCCGTGGTAGACGATGTCGTTGCCGTCGATCGAGGCGTTGACGATCGGGTATTTCTTGAGCGCGTGCACCGCCGCCTTGACGAAGAAGGACATGAAGCCCAGGCGCACACCGTGCTCCTTCTCGAAGCGCTCCTGGTATTTTTTTCGCAGCTCCATCACCGGCTGCATGTTGACTTCGTTGAACGTGGTGAGGATGGCGGCGGTCGATTGCGACTGCACCAGGCGCTCGGCGATGCGCGCCCGCAAGCGGCTCATCGGCACGCGCTGCTCGGGGCGGTTCCCCAGAATCTGCTCGACGCCCACCGGAGCGGGCGGCTGGGGCAAGGAGGGCTTCGCCGCTGTGGGCGCCTCCGGCGCAGGAGGGCTCTTCGCCCCGAGCACATCGTCTTTCGTGACGCGGCCGCCGCGGCCGCTTCCCGCAATCGAACCCGTGTCAATGCCCTTTTCTTCGGCGAGCTTTCGCGCCGACGGCATGGCGGGTAGCGCGGCGGGCGCCGGCTTTGCCGCCGGGGCGGGGGCCGGCGCCGCTTTCGCCTGCGTCGCAGCCGGAGCGGCTGCGCCTGCCGCGCCCGCCTTCCCTTCGGTATCAATAGTGGCGATGACTTCGCCGGCTTTGACCGTGCCGCCGTCGCCCTTGATGATTTTCGAGAGCACGCCGTCCGCGGGAGCGGGAAGCTCGAGCACTACCTTGTCGGTCTCGATGTCGATCAGGTTCTCGTCGCGCCTGACCGCCTCGCCGACCTTCT
>VBCJ01000104.1 GCA_005884335.1 Betaproteobacteria bacterium
GGACCAAAACCGGAATGGTGCTCGGAACGCCGTCCTACATGTCGCCGGAACAGCTCCAGGGCAAGAAGATCGACGGGCGCAGCGATCTGTTCTCGCTGGCGGTAAGCCTGTATCAGCTTGTTTGCGGCAAACTACCGTTCGAAGGAGACTCGATGGCGCAACTCATGTACAGGATTGCCAATGAGCACGCGCCGGATATCCTGCAGTACTGCCCGTCCCTGCCGCCGGCTCTGGTCGCCTTCCTGGACAAGGCGATGTCCAAGGACGCGGGCGAGCGATACCAGACGGGCGAGGAATTCGCGGGCACACTGCGAGGTACTGTGGGAGGTCCTTCCGCTACGGCGATCGGCGCCGGGGTCGACATCAGCCTGTGAGCTTCGTTGAAGCATCATGACTTTGTCGGGAGCGCTTGAAGTCGCGAGTTGTACCGATCCCGGAATGGTCAGGTCCCATAACGAGGACTCGATCGCGTCGGATGGGGACCAGGGCCTCGTCGTGCTGGCCGACGGCATGGGGGGATATAACGCGGGCGAGGTGGCAAGCGGCATGGCCACCACGGTGATCATTACCGAGCTGCAGCAGTTGTTGGTGAAGAGGCTCCCGTACGAGATTGACGCGCACAGCGGCCAGCTCGTCGCACATCAGCTGTTGCACGAACAGATCGCCAAAGCGAACACGTCGATCTACCAGGCCGCACAGAGCCAACCCCAGTATGCCGGCATGGGAACGACCTTGGTCGTGGCGCTGTTCTACGACAACAAGATGACCGTCGCGCACATCGGGGATTCGCGGCTGTACCGGCTGCGCGGCGGTGAGCTCCGGCAGGTGACCAAGGACCATTCGCTTCTCCAAGAGCAGATCGACAGCGG
Source organism: Betaproteobacteria bacterium (assembly GCA_005884335.1). Classification (GTDB taxonomy): domain Bacteria; phylum Pseudomonadota; class Gammaproteobacteria; order Burkholderiales; family SG8-39; genus VBDM01. Next base: position 870 of record VBCJ01000104.1, read on the forward strand.
CGTGATCACGCCGCAACAGGCCCGGCAGTCGCAGAACAAGAATCTGGTTACGCGCGCGCTCGGTATCGATCCAATCGTGGAAGCTGAGATCCACGACTACGACACGAAGCCGGAGGACATTTATCTGCTCTGTTCGGACGGCCTTTGTGATATGGTGAGCGACGACGATATCGGCCTGGCGCTGCAGACGCTCAGCTCCAACCTGAAACTGTGTGCGCAGCACCTGGTGCAAACGGCCAATGACAACGGGGGCCGAGACAATATTTCGGTGATACTGGTCCGGGTGCTGCGTGACTACCCCGCGCCGCGCAGCATCGTGGGCAAGATGATGAGCTGGTTCAAATAGTTTGAGCAGAGGGATACTGCTATGGCGAAGCTGATACTCAGTATGGACAACCTGGTCCTCAAGGAAATTGCTCTGGCCAAGGAACGTACCACCATCGGCCGCAAGCCGCACAACGACATCCAGATCGACAATCTTGCAGTAAGCGGGGAACATGCCGTCATCGTCACCATCCTGCAGGACTCGTTTCTCGAGGATCTCGGCAGCACCAACGGCACCGTGGTCAACGGTCAGCCGATCAAAAAGCACTTCCTGCAGAACAGCGACATCATCGAGCTTGGTAAATACAAACTGAGGTACGTGAACGAGGCCGTGACGGGGCAGGCCAAGGCGGCGGACTTCGAAAAAACCATGGTGCTTCGCCCCGGTCCGGTGAGGGCCGCTACTCCCTCGCCTGCCCCCCCGGCCGCCGCTGTGTCTCCTGTGGCGGCCCCCGTGGCGGCGGCTGCGGCGGCGGGCGCAAAAAATTTCGGTGACACCGTCGCGGGTCAAAGTGCAACGGCTCCGCCCGTTGCGCCACCCAAGCCGGCGCCCGCGCCTCAAAAAAATGCCGCGCTGCAACTTCTCTCGGGTGCGAACGCCGGCAAGGAGCTCGATCTCACCAAGCCGCTCACGACGCTCGGCAAACCCGGCGTCCAAGTGGCCGTCATCACGCGTCGGCCTCAGGGCTTTTTCATCACCCACGTAGAGGGCGCAAGCTTTCCGGTCGTAAACGGCAAGACCCTCGACGCCCAGGCGCACTCTTTGAATGACCATGACGTGATCGAACTTGCCGGGGTCAAGATGGAATTCTTCCTCAAGACCTGAGCCTCGGGTCTTCAGAGGCCGGCCCGGGGGAGGAAGACTGAAGCAGCACATCGTCCGGATCGCGCTCGGCCTGCTGGTAGTGCTGGTGTTCGTGGGCCACGCTGCAACGTTCTACAAGATCGGCTTCATCACCCGGCTCGAAAACATCATCTACGACTACCGGCTGCGGTTGACCATGCCCGGCACGGTCGACGATCGGGTGGTCATACTGGACATCGACGAACGCAGCCTCGATCCTCGCGCGCTCGGTCGCTGGCCCTGGAGCCGCGACAAGATAGTCGGGTTGCTGCAAAAGCTCTTCGACAAGTACGGTGTGGTGCTCATCGGGTTCGACGTCGTGTTTGCCGAGCCTGACGAGAGCTCATATTTGCCAATTTTCTCCGCGGCCGGCCAGTGGTTCTCGGCTACTATTTCAATAGCAACGACGATGCATTGGAAAGCGGGGCTCTGCCGGAGCCCGTGCTTCCGCCCGGTACCTTTGGCAATAGGAAAATTCGTTTTGCGATTTGGAAAGGCTACGGCGCCAACCTGCCTGAGTTTCAATCCGGCGCGGCCAACGCTGGGCATTTCAACCCGCTGGTGGATGATGACGGCGTGTCGCGGCGTGTGCCGATGCTGATGGAATACAAGGGCGGGTACTACGAAGCATTTTCTCTTGCGATCGTGCGGCTGTACTTGGGGATGCAAGATGCAGTACGCAACAACAAGACGGCGCTCACTCTCCCGAAGGTCCTTACAGGCACCGCACCCGAGCCCTTTATCAAGGGAAGCTATACGGGGTTGGAGTGGCTGGAAGTGGGACAGCTCAGGATTCCGGTCGACGACGAGGTCGCTGCCCTCGTGCCTTATCGCGGTCCGCGCGGCAGCTTTCCGTATTTTTCGCTCGCCGACGTCTGGTTCGACAAAGTTCCGGTGGAAAGCTTGAAAGGCAGGATTGCTCTAATCGGCACGTCGGCGCCCTCTCTGGTCGATCTTCGCTCAGCCCCGGTCGACAGCGTCTATCCCGGGGTCGAGATTCACGCCAACCTCGTTGCGGGGATGCTCGACGGCAAACTCAAGCACAAACCGGCTTACATGCTCGGAGCGGAGGTCCTGCTTCTTGCGCTCGGCGGTGTCGTGCTCACCTTGCTCATCCCGATGCTGGCACCGCTTTGGGCTAGCGCCGCCACGGTGACCGGAATGGCGCTCATTACCCTGTTGGACATCGGGGTGTGGTCGTATTCCGGATTGGTGCTGCCGCTTGCCGCCTCGGTGCTCATGACAGTGACCCTGTACACGGTCAACATGGCTTACGGTTACTTTGTCGAGACGCGCTCCAAGCGCCAGTTCACCGAGCTTTTCGGGCAGTACGTACCGCCCGAACTCGTCGGCATCATGGCCGAGGACCCCGAGCAGTACACCATGGCGCCGAAGAGTACCGATCTCACGATATTATTTTCCGATGTGCGCGGCTTCACCAGCATATCGGAAGCGCTGAGTCCCGAGCACCTGCGCGAATACATCAATGAGTACCTCACGGACATGAGCAATATCATCCGGGGTAAGTACCGCGGCACGCTCGACAAGTACATCGGCGACGCGATTATGGCTTTCTGGAATGCTCCGGTGGAAGACAAAGATCACCCGCGCAATGGGGTTCTTGCGGCCCTTGAGATGCTGCGCGAGTGCGGCTCGCTGAATGAAAAATTCACCGCACGCGGCTGGCCGACCCTGAAAATCGGCATCGGCGTCAACTCCGGAAACGTCCGGGTCGGGGACATGGGATCGAAGGAGCGCAGGGCGTACACCGCGATGGGAGATGCCGTAAACGTCGCTTCCCGGCTGGAAGGACGCACCAAGTACTACGGCGTGGGGATACTCGTCGGGGAGGCAACCCGGACGCTTGTGAAGGACGTGGTTTTTAAGGAGATCGACAAGATCAAGGTCAAGGGCAAGGACGAGGCAATCACGATCTACGAGCCCCTGGGACTGGAGGCCGAGGTCGAAAAAAAAGCTCTGGACGAGCTTAAGCTATGGCATCAGACGATCAGGTTGTACCGCTCCCGCCAGTGGGATCAGGTGGAAGTGAATTTGCTCAATCTTCATCGCATGAATCCGAGATGCGCTCTCTACGAGCTCTACGCGAAGGAAGCGGCGGGTAAGCGCCGAAACCCCCCGCCGGCCGAATGGGACGGCGTGACCGTGTTCGACGAGAAATAGCGGCGGGCGCCGGTCCATGAAGCTGCGAATCCTGGGGTGCAGCGGCGGGATAGGAGGCCGACACTTGCGCACCACGTCAATGCTCCTCGACAACGACATTCTCATCGACGCGGGGACGGGGGTCGCCGACCTTTCGCTCACCGAGCTTTCTCTCATCGACCACATCTTTCTCACACACTCGCACCTCGATCACGTCGCGAGCATTCCGTTCATGGTCGATACCGTCGGAGGGATGCGTGACCAGCCGCTCACGCTTTGGGCCGTTCCCGGAACGCTGGAGATCTTGCGCAATCACATCTTCAACTGGAGAATCTGGCCCGATTTCGCGCAGATCCCGAGCCCCGAAAGACCCTTCCTTCGATACCGCGAGATCCAGGTCGGTGATACAGTCGAGCTGAAAAAGCGCAAGCTCACGGCGCTACCGGCGAATCATGTCGTGCCGGCAATCGGTTATCAGCTCGATTCCGGCAAGGAGAGTCTGGTGTTTACCGGCGACACGACAACCAACGACCCCCTTTGGGCGGTGGTCAACAAAATCTCCAACTTGAAGTATCTGATTATCGAGACCGCTTTTTGCAACCGGGAGAGGGAGTTGGCGGTCATTTCGAAGCACCTTTGTCCGAGCATGCTCGCCGAGGAACTCGCAAAACTCGAACGTAGCGCGGAGATCTATATTACGCACCTGAAGCCCGGCGAAATCGAGCTCACGATGCAGGAAATCGAGGAGGACGCAGGTCAATTTCGGCCGCGCATGCTGCAAAACAATCAAGTTTTCGAGTTTTGAGGGGTAGACGCGGAACCATCCGTGGTGAGCGAGGAACGCGCGATGTGCGCAACCAGAGTACGCATCGAAACGTTGAAAGCTCTTGAACCTGTCGCTTCGCTGCCCGAAGCACGGCTCCACGAACTCGTGCGTCTCTGTCACGTGGAGACCGCGAGCAAGAATTCGAATCCTTTTCTCGTGCGCAGCATCGCGGACCAGGCGGTTTATCTCCTGCGTGGAGAGCTGATGCTTACCTATCCGGATGGTTCTTCGAAAGTTCTGGTAGGCGGCTCCGAGCGTTCACGATATCCGCTAGGTCGCCGGGGCGAGGTTTTCACCAGCGTCAAGGCGATTACCGACATTGAGCTGATGCGCATCGACGACGATCTTCTCGACGTCATGGCGACCTGGGATGAAGCCGCGTCCGCCGGCCACTCGGAAAAACAGAAGAAGGCCGAGGACGAGGGGAGTTCACTGGCCAACTGGACCCTCATGTCCGGAATGTTCAGCGTAAGCAGCCTCAAATACGGCGAGTTCTCGCGACTGCCGCCGGCTCACATCAACGAGGTGCTGCGTCGCTTCGAGCGCATCAACGTCAAGAAGGGCGACGCGGTGATTCGCGAGGGCGCTGAAGGGGACTTCTACTTCGTGATCGAAACCGGCCGGTGCAAGGTAGAACGGATGGTCGGAGGAGTCTCGATGCTGCTAGCAGAGCTGAAGAGCGGCGACGCGTTCGGCGAAGAGGCCCTGGTATCGGAAGCCAGGCGCAACGCCACAGTTACGATGAAAACAGACGGGGTGCTCCTGCGGCTATCAAGGAAGGACTTTGCCGAGCTCCTCCGGGAACCGCTGCTGCACCGCATATCGGCAGAGGAGGCGCGCGACAAGATCGCCAATGGAGCCCAGTGGATCGATGTGCGTTACCCGTCGGAATATCAATATGACAGGCTTGCGGGTGCCATCAATATTCCGCTGTCGGAAATTCGCAACGCTTTCGGCGTGCTGGACAAAGGGAAAGAGTACGTCCTCTATTGCCAGAGCGGGCGACGCAGCGCCGCCGCGGCATTTCTCCTCGCTCAGCGCGGGTACCGCGCGTTCCTGCTCGCGGGCGGGCTCTGGGGGGAGACGAAGCGTGGAGCATGAGGGACGGGAAAAGCCTCGGCATGCCGAACTTACCCTGAAGCGCCAGCCCGCTAGTAGTGCATTAGTACGGGAAAACGCTTCGCTTGGGTCAGCCACGCGGGCTGAACAATGGTAAAGTAATTGATTATCGGGATATTTCGCGGTGATGAACCTTAAGGTGGATTGCCTATGAGCGCGGTATTGCAAACGCATCCGGGCGCGGCCTCTGACGTCAACAGCAGGCTGACGTTTCAGAAGAACCTCCAGACCGTCACCAACAAGATCCACGCCACGAGCAACGTGGACGAAATCATGCTGGAAGTCAGCGCTGACATTTGCACCCTCTTCAACGCCGACCGGCTGACGATCTATACCGTGGGCGAGGACAAACAGACCATCGTCTCCAAGGTCAAGACCGGCCTCAACTCCTTCAAGGATCTCAAGCTGCCGATCGCCGAACACTCGATCGCGGGCTACGTCGGGTTGTCGAAGAGGATGCTCAACCTGAGGGACGTGTACGACGAGGGCGAGCTCAAGTCGCACAACCCGAACCTGCGCTTCCTGCAGGAAGTCGACAAGCGCACCGGTTATCGCACCAAGCAGATGCTGGTCGCGCCCGTCGCGGAGCCGGGCAGCAGCGAACTCGTCGGCGTGGTCCAATTGATAAACAACAGAGCCGGCATGCCGTTCGGACAGCTTGCCGAGGAGGGAGTGGCGGAGCTCTGCCAGACGCTGGCCATCGCGCTCAAGCAGCGCCAGAAGCCGCAGGTCCTCAAGACAAAATACGACTTCCTGGTGAGCGATGCCGTGATCTCGGCCGCGGAGTTCGAGCTCGCAGCCCGATCGGCACGCAAAAAGGCCGTCGACGTCGAAACGGTGCTGACCGAAGAGTTCCAGGTCAAGGTTCCGGCGATTGGCGCGGCCCTTGCAAAGTTTTTCGGGGTGCCGTACGAATCGTTCAAGCCAGATCGCATCAAACCGATGGATCTGTTGAAAAACCTGAAACGCGATTACGTCGAATCCAACCAGTGGGTACCGATCGAGGAAGCGAAGGAAGGTCTGGTCATCCTTTGTCTTGACCCCGAGAGGGTGAAGAGCTCCAGAATCGTCCAGAATGTCTTTGCGGCGCGCAAGCTCGCGTATCGAGTTACGACTCTTAAAGAGTTCAGGGAAACGCTCAAGGCGTTCTACGGGGCAGAAGCCGCCGACACCGGCGACATCGGCGATATGCTTCACGACCTCGAAGAGGACGAGGTCCCCGCCGAGGTGGGCGGTGACGACGATGTGTCCGCGGCGGCCGACAACGAGCTGGTCAAGCTGGTCAACAAGATCATCATCGATGCGTACAACCAGGGAGCGTCTGACATCCACATCGAGCCCTACCCCGGCAAAGGCAAGACCGAGATCCGGTTGAGGAAAGACGGGACCCTGGTTCCCTATATCGAGGTCCCGGGTTCGTACCGAAACGCACTCGTGGCGCGCATCAAGATCATGTGCGACCTCGACATTTCCGAGAAGCGCAAACCGCAGGATGGCAAGATCAAGTTCAAGAAATTCGGTCCGCTCGACATCGAACTGCGCGTCGCAACGATCCCTTCGCAGGGCGGCGTCGAAGACATAGTCATGCGTATTCTCTCGGCGGGGGAGCCCATCCCTTTGGAAAAGCTCGGCCTGTCGCCTTCGAACCTGCCGAAGCTCAAAGACACGGTGAGCAAGCCCTACGGCCTGTTCTTCTGCTGCGGCCCGACCGGCTCGGGCAAGACGACGACGCTCCACTCGATACTGGGCTTCCTCAACACGCCGGACACCAAGATCTGGACAGCGGAGGATCCGGTCGAAATCACCCAGAAGGGCTTGCGCCAGGTCCAAGTCAACAAAAAGGCCGGCCTCGATTTCGCGGTCGTGATGAGGTCGTTCCTGCGCGCCGACCCGGACATCATCATGGTCGGCGAGATGCGCGACAAGGAAACCACCGGCACGGGTATCGAGGCCTCGCTGACGGGCCACCTCGTGTTCGCGACCTTGCACACGAACAGCGCGCCGGAGTCGATCACCCGGCTGCTCGACATGGGCATGGATCCGTTCAACTTTTCCGACGCGCTGCTCGGGATCCTCGCGCAGCGGCTGGCCAAGCGTCTGTGCGGCAAATGCAAGCAGACTTACGCGCCTGCCGCAGACGAGATGAAGCACATTCTCCAGGAGTACTGCTCCGAGCTGCTCAACACCGGACCGTTCAAGAGGGACGCCAAGTCCGCTTACGAGAACGTCTACAGGGATTTGGCAAAGAGCTATGCCGGCGACAGAGGCCAGTTCGTCCTCTATAGGGCGAAGGGCTGCGAGGCCTGCAGCAATACCGGCTACAAGGGCCGGGTCGGACTGCATGAGCTGCTGATCGCCTCCGATACCATCAAGAAGCTGATCCAGGAACACGCCCGTGTCACGGAAATCCTTGCGGTCTGTCTCGAGGAGGGTATGCGAACCTTGAAGATGGACGGGATCGAAAAAGTCCTTCAGGGAATTACCGATATGCCGCAGGTGCGCGCGGTCTGCATCAAGTAGTGGCTCGCTCCACGCCGGCCGCCCAGACCGGGGGATTGTCCTTGGAGACCGTTGAAGATCTGTTTCGCCGCCTCGAGCAGCTCAACGAGATAGGGGCGGCGCTGTCTCAGGAAAAGGACATCGACCACCTGCTCGAGAAAATCCTCCTTGCGGCTAAGGCGGTCACGCGAGCTGCCGGCGGCACCTTGTACGTGCTGGAGCCCTCCGACGAAGGACCTCAGCTCAGATTTGCGATCATGCGAAACGAGTCGATGGGCATCGCGATGGGCGGCACCACCGGCAACCCGATACCGTTCTATCCGGTGCACCTCTACGGAAAGGACGGAACACCCAACAACCAGATGGTCGCCGCTTACACCGCTTTGACGGGCAAGACGGTGAATATCGCCGATGCGTATACGGAGGAGGGTTTCGATTTCTCCGGAACGCGCAATTTCGACAAGAAGACCGGATACCGCTCGAAGGCGTTCCTTACCGTGCCGATGAAGAACCACGAGAGCGAAATAATCGGCGTGCTTCAGCTCATCAACAGCATAGATCCGGCGACGAGCGAGATCGGGCCTTTCTCGCATTCGGACCAGCGCCTGGCGGAATCGCTTGCATCTCAGGCCGCCATCGCGCTCACCAATCGGCACCTCATCAATCAATTGGAGGAGCTGTTCGAGTCTTTCATCGAGCTCATCAACACCGCGATCGACGAGAAGTCCAAGTATACCGGCGGACACTGCCAGCGTGTCCCGGTGCTCACCATGATGCTTGCCGAAGCCGTCAATGAGACGACTGAAGGGCCGCTCGGAAACTTCAACATGAGCGAGAAGGACCGTTACGAACTCAAGATTGCGGGCATGCTGCATGACTGCGGGAAAGTTACGACGCCGGTGCACGTCGTGGACAAGGCGACCAAACTGGAAACAATCTTCGACCGCATCAATCTCGTCGACACCCGGTTCGAAGTGCTGAAACGCGATCTGGAAATCGCCGCGTTGAAGGAGAAGCTCAAGCTCCTTGGCGAATCGGCGCTGGATGAGGTAGCTGCGCGCAAGCGGTTGGCCCAAATCGATCAGACGTTGCGGGACAGGTTGCGCCAGGTCGAAGGCGATCGCGAATTTCTGCGTCACGCCAATGTCGGCGGTGAGGCTATGGCCCCTGAAGAGCGGGAAAGAGTGAACCGGATCGGCACCGGGTACA
>VBCJ01000105.1 GCA_005884335.1 Betaproteobacteria bacterium
CCGCTTCAAATCCTCGCCAGGATGCGCAAGTCTTCGCCCACGCGCTCGACCTCGCGGATTTTCAGCGCCGTGCTGCGCGAAAGCTCGGTCAGCTCCGGCAGGCTGAACATCCCCCGCCCCGAATCGCCGATGACGCTCGGCGCAAGGTAGACGAGCAGCTCGTCCACGACACCCGCCTGGAGCAGCGAGCCGTTCAGCTTCGTCCCCGCCTCGACGTGGATCTCATTCAGTTCCCGCCGCGCGAGCTCTTCCATCAGCTTGAACAGCTCGACCTTGCCGCTGTCGTTCGGAATCATGACCGCTTCCGCCCCCGCCGCCTTGAGCGCCGCGATTCTCTTCTCGTCGTTCACCGCGCCGACGACGAGCGTCTTCCCCTCCTGCAGGAGGCGCGCGGAGGGGGATGTCTCGAATTTCGAATCGACGACGATCTTGAGCGGCTGCCTGGGCGTATCCACGCCGCGCACGTTGAGCCGCGGGTCGTCGTCCCTCACCGTGCCGAAGCCCGTGAGAACCGCGCAGGCACGAGCCCGCCAGCGATGCCCGTCCCGCCGCGCCGGTTCTCCGGTGATCCACTGGCTCCTGCCGTTCGCGAGCGCGGTGCGCCCGTCCAGGCTCGCGGCAATCTTCATGCGCACCCACGGCCTGCCGCGGGTCATGCGCGCCACAAAGCCGATATTGAGCTCGCGTGCTTCGCCTTCCATCAGCCCCTGTTCCACTGCAATCCCCGCAGCGCGCAGCAGCGAGAAGCCCGCGCCGGCGACCTTCGGATTCGGATCCTGCATCGCCGCCACTACGCGCTTGATCCCGGCCGGGATTATGGCTTCGACGCAAGGCGGCGTGCGGCCGTGATGGCTGCAGGGCTCGAGGTTGACGTAGAGTGTCGCGCCACGCGCGCGATCGCGAGCTTCTTTCAGTGCGAGCACCTCCGCGTGCGGCATGCCGGTCTTTTCATGCCAGCCCGTGCCGACGACCGCCCCGTCCCTGACGATGACACAACCGACGCGCGGATTGGGTGTCGTGGTGTAGAGGCCGCGCCCGGCAAGTTCGAGCGCCTGCCCCATGAACCCATGGTTGGCGGCCGTGAGCATTATTTCTCGATACGGCGCGCGCGCTTGGTGCTCGGCTTCTTCACCTCGAGTATCGCGTCGCGGAAGTCGTCCACGCGCTGAAAATCCTCGTACACCGAAGCGAAGCGGATGTAGGCGACGTCGTCCATCTTCTTCAGCTCGCGCATCACCATCTCGCCGATCACGCGGCTGGCCACTTCGCGCTCACCGAAAGCGAGGACGCGCTGCTCGATCCGGTTGATCGACTGGTCGACGTACTCGGTGGGCACCGGCCGCTTGTGCAGCGCGCGCATGAAGCCGGTGCGAACCTTCTCGCGATCGTAGGGGACGCGATTACCGCTCGACTTCACCACCATGGGCATCGAGAGCTCGACGCGCTCGTAGGTCGTGAAGCGCTTCCCGCACGCCTCGCACTGGCGCCGGCGGCGCACGCTGTCGCCGTCCTCGGACTCACGCGAGTCGATGACCGCCGTGTCCTCGGCCTTGCAGTACGGGCATTTCACCGCGCTTCTCCGGCGCTAGGCCGCGGCGACGCGCTGCCCGCCGCCCGCCTCCGCCGCCCGGTATACCGGGAAGCGGCGGCACAGTTCGGACACTTCCACCATCACGCGCCTGATGACTTTGTCGTCCTGCGGAGCGTCGAGAACGTCCGCGATGAGCTCGCCGAGATGCGCGGCTTCGGATTCCCGAAAGCCCCGCGTGGTCATGGCCGGCGACCCGATGCGGATGCCACTCGCCACGAAGGGTTTTTGCGGATCGTTCGGTATCGCGTTCTTGTTCACCGTGATGTGCGCCCGGCCGAGCGCGTCCTCGGCATCGCGGCCGGTGATGTTCTTCGCGCGCAGGTCGACCAGCAACATATGGCAGTCCGTGCCGCCCGAGACGATGCGCACGCCGCGCGCCTGCAGGGTCTTCGCCAGAGTCTTGGCGTTGGCAACCACCTGCTTCTGGTAGGCGCGAAACTCGGGCGCGAGCGCTTCCTTGAACGCCACCGCCTTGGCGGCGATGACATGCATCAGAGGCCCGCCCTGCAGGCAGGGGAAGATCGCCGCGTTGAGGATTTTCTCGTGCTCGGCGCCGGCGAGGATCAGCCCCCCGCGCGGGCCGCGCAAGGTCTTGTGAGTCGTGCTGGTGACGAAGTCTGCAATCCCGATCGGGCTCGGGTAGAGCCCCGTGGCGATCAGCCCGGCGTAGTGTGCGATGTCCGCCATCAAGTAAGCGCGAGCCTCGTCGGCGATTTCCCGCAGTCGCCGCCAGTCGATCACGCGGGAATAGGCCGATGCGCCCGCGACGATCATGCGCGGTTTGTGCTCGCGCGCAAGGCGCTCCACGCCGTCGTAGTCGATCGTCTCTTCGGCGTTCAGGCCGTAAGCGAGAGCGCGGTAAAGCTTGCCGCTCGCGCTCACCGCCGCGCCGTGGGTGAGGTGTCCTCCGTGCGCAAGCGACATGCCGAGGATCGCATCACCCGGTTTCAGCGCCGCCATGTAGACGGCCTGGTTCGCCTGCGAGCCCGAGTGCGGCTGCACGTTGGCGTAGTCGCAGCCGAACAGCTGCCTGGCGCGGTCGATTGCGAGCTGCTCTGCGATATCGACGAATTCGCAGCCACCGTAGTAGCGCTTGCCGGGATAGCCCTCGGCGTACTTGTTGGTGAGCTGCGACCCTTGAGCAGCGAGCACCGCGGGGCTCGCGTAGTTCTCCGAGGCGATCAGCTCGACGTGGTCTTCCTGGCGCTGGTTTTCCTGATGGACCGCCGCCCACAATTCAGGGTCGACTTCATGCAGGGTCTTGCCGGGATTGAACATTTATCGATCTCGCGCCGCAGCGAAAGCGGCATATTAGCATGCGGTCACGCGCCGTCGGCCTGCTCCGACTACATGGTAAAGTCCTGCACTTCGTTCGACATTGAAGGGAATTTCCAGGTTGAGCCGCCCGATGCTCCGCGTCATCGCCCTTGCGTCCTTCCTCGCACTCGCGGGCTGCCACCGGCAAGCCAGCGCGCCCGGTGACGCTCCAGGCAATTTCAAAGTCGAGCCCGGAGATGGGGTAGTAACGGTATCGTGGGACCAGCAACCGGGGCTGACTTATTGGATCTTCTTTCGAGCGGGAGCCACGGTCACGGCAGCTTCCCCGGCGGCGTCTTTGATTTTCGACGCTCAGTCGCCTCGCGTCATCGGCCCTCTGGCGAACGGAAGCCAATATGCGTTCGTCATGAACGCGACCAATCACGACAGCCGCGGGGGGCCCAGCACACCGGTGGTCTCCGCGGTCCCGAGGCTGGCGGGTGCGACCTGGGCTTCCGGCGCGCCCCTTGGAAGCCCGCCGCAGAATCTCAACGGGGTCGCCTACAGCGGGGCCCTCAACAGGATAGTCGCCGTCGGCGACTTGGGCTCCTTCTTTGCGGGCGACTTCAACTACACCAGCGCGAGCCCTCCTGGCGTGACTGCATGGACGCAGCCGACGTCCATCCCGAATGGATTCGTCAGCGACCTCAGTGCGGTAATTTCCTCCGGCGGGCAGTTCGTTGCGCTCGGAACCGACGGCTCGATAGTGACGAGCACGGACGGGAATGCTTGGGTATCGACTTTCGTGGCTCCCATTCCGAACAACGGGATGAACAGCCTGGGCGTCGGACTCGTTTCCGGCGCCATCAAGTACGTGGCGGTAGGCAACGGCGGAAGCATCTTCACGAGCACGGACCTCAATACATGGACTCCGGCAGCGGCGTCCAACACGATAAGTGATTTGTACAGTGTCTCTTTTTTCAACAACGGCTTCGTCGCGACCGGGGCAAGCGGCACACTGCTGACGAGCACCGATGCGAGCACCTGGACTCCCCAGATTTCGAATACTCCAAATGCTCTTCGCGGCGCCACTTTCGGCACGGGCTCGGCCGGGACTTCTTCTTACGTGGCCGTCGGGGATTCGGGCACGATCGTGACCAGCACCGATGGAACCACCTGGAGCCTCGCGCCCCCGCCGCTATCTCAGGATTTGCGAGCCATTCACTTCGGTTCCCGGTTCGTCGCGGTTGGGCGGGGGGGCGCGGTCGTGTACAGCGACGATGCGGTCAACTGGTCGTTGGCGTCGGTGCCAGGCTCACCGGATCTCTCCTCTATCATCTTTACACCCGCGATGTACCTTGCCGTGGGAGCACTAGGCGCAAACGCCGTTTCGAAATAACGGCTGACTGGATTCAGCGGTTGTCCGCCGCGATCTCCGCGGCGCCCCATCCGCCGCCCAGGGCCTTCACCAGAATCACGGCCGCAACCAGCCGCCTGCCGAGAATGCCCACCGCAGTGCGCTCGTTGTTGAGCTGCGTCGTCTGCACCGTGACCACGTTGATATAGCTCACGATGCCGGCTTTGTATTGGTTGGTCGTGAGGAGCACCGATTCGCGCGCGGCGCGCACCGCTCCGTCCTGAACTTCCGCTTCCTCGCCCAGGATGCGCAGTGCAGCGAGGTTGTCCTCGACTTCCTGAAAGCCGGCGAGCACGGCCTGGCGGTATTCGGCGACGGTCGCGTCGTAGCCTGCGATCGCCTGCTCGGTCTGTGCGCGGCGCAGTCCCGCATCGAAAATCGATTGGGCGAGCGCCGGGCCGATCGACCAGAAACCGCTAGGCGCCGTGAACAACTGCGAGGCGACGGCGCTGCGCGATCCGTACGATGCCGACAAGGTCAGCGACGGGAAATAAGCCGCCTTCGCCACGCCGATCTGCGCGTTGGCGGCGGCGACGCGGCGCTCGGCGGCCGCGACGTCGGGCCGGCGCTCGAGCAGCTCGGAGGGCAGGCCGACCGGAACGCGGGGCATCGCGACGGCGAGCGGTGTAGGCGCGATCGAAAATTCCGCGGGCGCCTTGCCGATGAGGACCGCTATCGCGTGCTCCAGCTGCGCGCGCTGCACCCCGGTATCGATCGCCTGGGCCTGCGTGCTCTTCAGCTGCGTCTCGGCCTGCACCAGATCCACTTTCGCGGCGACGCCCGCATCGTATCGGTTCTTGGTGAGATCGAGCGACTTCTGGAACGCCGCGACCGTGTCCTCGAGCAGCTGTTTCTGCGCGTCCAGGATCCTCAGCTGGAAATAGTCCGAAGCGAGCTCGGCCTGCGCCGAGAGGCGCGCGGCCGCGAGATCCGCGGCGCTTGCCTGTGCGCCCGCTTCGCTCGATTCGACAGTGCGGCGCAAGCGCCCCCACAAGTCCGCCTCCCATGCGGAATTGAGGCTTGCGGAGCGGTTGGTGATGGTGCGGCCGGCGGTCGTGCCGCCGATCACCCCCGTCGGCGAGCGGCTGCGAACCACCGAAACGTTGGCATCGAGCGTTGGAAAGTACACAGCGCGCGAGGACGCAACCAGGGCCTGCGCGCGGCGGAACTGCGCTTCCGCGACCAGCACGTTCTGGTTCGATATTTCGACTTGCTGGAGGAGCGCGTCGAGCTGCGGATCGCCGAAGATTCCCCACCATTTGCCGCGGTCGAGATCGTCCTGCGGCTGCGCAGGTTTCCACTCGCCCCCTTCCTTGTAGGCCGAGGCGACCTGGACCTCCGGCCGCCTGTAGTCGGGACCGACTGCGCAACCCGCGAGCGCGAAGGCGAGAAATGCGAGCGTGCTTCGCCTCATCGCGCCCCCAGCGCCGCTCCGCGCGCGCGCCCTGCCCACGAGCGCCGGCACCACAGCCGGAAGCGGTCGAGGTACAGATACACCACCGGCGTCGTATAGAGCGTGAGCAGCTGGCTCACTATCAGGCCGCCGACGATGGCGATTCCGAGCGGCCGGCGAAACTCCGAGCCGTCGCCGAAGCCGATCGCGAGCGGCACCGCGCCCAGCATCGCGGCCATGGTGGTCATCATGATCGGGCGGAAGCGCAGCAGGCACGCCTGGAAAATCGCCGCTTCCGGGCTCTTGCCTCCCTCGCGCTCGGCTTCGATCGCGAAGTCGATCATCATGATGGCGTTCTTCTTCACGATGCCGATCAGGAGGATCACGCCGATCAGCGCGATGATGCTGAACTCGGTGCGAAACGCCATCAGCGCGAGCAGCGCGCCGACGCCCGCCGAGGGCAAGGTCGAGAGGATCGTGATCGGATGGATATAGCTCTCGTACAGAATTCCGAGCACGATGTAGACGGTGACGAGCGCGGCGAGGATCAGCCACGGCTGGCTATCGAGCGACTGTCTGAAAGCGCGCGCCGTCCCCTGGAAACTGCCGTGCACGGTGGTCGGCACGCCGAGCTGCACCATCGCCTGGTTGATCGCGTCGGCCGCCTCGCCCAGCGACACGCCGAGCGCGAGGTTGAACGAGATCGTCGAGGCGACGAACTGGCTCTGGTGGTTGACGGAAAGCGGCGCCGTGGTGGGCTCGTAGCGCGCGATCGCCGAGAGCGGCACCTGGCCGCGCGTGGGTGAGAGCACGTAGATGCTCTTCAGCGCCTCGGGGCCCTGCCAGTACTGCGGCGCGACTTCCATCACCACGTGGTACTGGTTGAGGGTCGAATAGATGGTCGAGACCTGCGCCTGGCCGAACGCGTTATAGAGCGTCTGGTCGATCATCCGCGTGGTGATCCCGAGGCGCGCGGCGGTGGCGCGGTCGATGACGAGCGTCGTCTGCAGGCCCTTGTCCTGCTGGTCGGTGTTGACGTCGGCAATCTCGGGCAGTTGCCCGAGCGCCTGGCGCACGCGCGGCTCCCAGAGCCGCAGATCCGCCAGCTCATCGGCCTGCAGGGTGAACTGGTACTGCGCGTTGGCCTGTCGCCCGCCCATGCGGATGTCCTGCACCGGCACGAGAAAGAGATTCGCGCCGGGCTCTTGCAGGAGCTTGGGACGAAGTCGCGCGATCACCTGGTCGACGCTCGCCCTGCGCTCTCTCACGGGCCTCAGCGTGATGAACATGAAACCGGAATTGCGCTGGCCGCCGCCCGTGAAGCCGACCACGTTTTCCACCGCCGGGTCGCTCTTCACGATCTCGGCGAAGTCGGAGAGCTTCTCGCGCATCGCCTGGAACGAGATGCCCTGGTCCGCCTGGATCGAGCCGATCATGCGACCGACGTCCTGCTGCGGGAAGAAGCCCTTCGGAATCTTCACGTAGAGATAGACGTTGAGCCCCACGGTGGCGGCGAGGATCAGCATCATCAGACGCGAGTGGCGCAGCGCCCACGCGAGGCTCGCCTCGTACTCTGCGAGCATCCATCGGAACACGCGCTCGCTCGCCAGGAACAGGCGCCCGGGTTTGCGCTCGCCGACGGGCCGGAGCAGCCGCGCGCACATCATCGGGGTGGTGGTGAGCGATACGACGAGCGACACGAGGATCGCGGCCGAGAGCGTCACGGCGAACTCGCGGAAGAGCCG
>VBCJ01000277.1 GCA_005884335.1 Betaproteobacteria bacterium
GGCCTAGGCGAGGATGTGACCGCCCCGCTCGCCGAAAGCCTGCTCACCATGCTCTATCGCCGGTGGTGCGAGGACAAGCAATCGCGCGCGCACCCACGCCGCAGCGCAAGCGGCACGGCACAGACCTGCTCGGGGATGGCCGCGGTGCATTACTTCGTCACCGGCCGCGTGTTCGCGGTCCGCGGAGGCCCCCCAAAAATATCCCAGGTGCAGCACGAACAAATTGCGACGCTCGGACGCGTCGCCACGCGCCACGAGGATGAGCCCGGCCCCCCGCCGGATTTCGCTGTCGAGGCTTGGCAGATCAGGGACGAGAGCGCCTCTGGGCTGCGCCTTGCGCGAGTCGATCCTGCCGCAAGCTCGCGCCTAATACTCGGGCAGCTGCTCGGGATCCGGCTGGCGGACGCGAAGGCCTTTCTTCTCTGCGCTGTCAAGTGGCTCTCGGTCTCGGTGGAATTCGAATTGCGCATCGGCGTCCAGATCCTCCCCGGGATTCCCCAAGGGGCCGCGATCAGGGCGGCCGGCGCCAACGCCGCGGCTGAGCAATACACCCCGGCCTTCTTGCTGCCGGCGGTCGCCGCCCTCCAGGCTCCGGAAACGCTGGTTGTCCCGCCGGGATGGTTCAAGCCGAATCGAGAGATTGAGGTGCTCACGGAGCGCTCCAGCAAGCTGCGACTTGCGTCGGTGGTCGATCGCGGCGCCGATTTCGAGCGCGTCACGTTCGAGACAGCCTAAGACACGTCGTTCCCGCGCTATCCTCTGCCAAATTTTTCACATCCCCGTCCCGGTGGACCCAGTGTTTATGCTTTTGTCATAGTAGAGTGTCACATTCGCAATTCTCAGAAATAGACCCCGAAAGAGGATTCATGGTCCTTAGCGACTTCCTCCCCGACACGCAACCGCGTCTCGCCGACTTGACAAGCTGTGAGGACTGGCTTGCGCGCGCGGCGCTTGCCGGCATGCCGCATGCCTGCAGCGCGCTTCTGACGCTGCTCGAGGAGATCGAAGCTCATCCGCCCAGGCATTCGGCCTACCTGCAGATCCTCGAGCGGCTGCGCTATCCCGTCATGCATGCCGCAGCGGAACAAGCCAAGGGCTTCGCCGGAAAACCCCTGCCGCTCAACCATAGCGAAGCCGCAGTCTTCGCTCAGGCGAACGGCTTGTGGGCCGCGATGCTCCGGGCTTATGGACGCCTCTTGAGCGCCGCGTTGAAAGGCAAGCATCCCGAGCTCGAGCCCTCGCTCGCCCGACTCTTTCAGCGCGTGCTCGCCTGCGCGGGAGAAGCGATCGGGACCTGCCTGCTCGCGCGACGCGAGTTCGGAGCGCACTACTGGAGGTTGATGCACCAGGCCTACACGGCAGCCGAAGCGCGCGCAATCAGGGGCGAGACTGTTGCTGATCTGAGCGTCGAGTCCTCGCCGATGGCGGCGTACGTGGAAGTGCTGATGCTGCAGCTTGCCCAACCGCACCGCCTGTCTCACCGGGAACTCGACTGGACGCGCAAGTGGGTCCGTCTCTGGGCGCACAAGGCCGTGCTCAGCCGCGAGGCGCCCTGGCACGACGGCTACGCTGTGGATCTCGCAGGAGCTTCGGGGCCCGCCTTGGCGAAGGCGGCGGCCGATTCGGCGACCTTGCGCTTTCTCGATCTCGCGCGCGTTGCCCCCTCGATCAGCACACGCATCCAGCGCCTAGAAGAAGGCGCCGAGCCTGCCGCGCTCGGACTCGGTTCCGATTGCACGCGACTTGCCGCTCAGGATCTGCTCAAGACGCTGCAGCGTGCCTGGATCGATTCCGTACCGGCGCGCGACTTTCCGCGCCGCGCAAGCCCCTCTCCTATGGAACTGGTGAGCGGTTTTGCCGCAATTCACCATGCGATCGAAGGTAATCCCGTCGCGAAGAGCGCGAGTCCATCGAGCTATTCCTACGGGGAAGCCGAGCGATTTCATACGTTCCAGCCGAGCGCGGAGCGGGATACGCGCGAGCATGGTCTGGAGACCTGGGAAACGGTGGGGGAATCGGACGACGGATTCAGACTTCGCCGCGGGACGCAAGGCATGCGTCTCGCCCACCGACAGCTCGTGGCGCTGCGGCCAAGTGGGGCGCGCCAGTTCATCCTTTGCCACGTCGACTGGCTCATCGAAGGACCGGATCAAACGCTCACAATCGGGGCCCGAGCTCTGAAGGGGGAAGCAAAGGCCTGCGCCGTGCGTTCGTCCGACCGGAGCGCCCCCCAGCGGGCCGACGCATTGATGCTGCCGGTCGCGCCGGGCCTGTCACCTGCGCTCGTGCTGCCCGCGGGTTGGTACCGGCGCGCCGGCCAGCTCGAACTCGATCTCGGCAATGCCATACGACGCGTCACGCTTGCCGGCTTGCTCGAACACGGTTTCGACTACGATCGGGTACGCGTTTCAACGTCTTGAACAAGCGTTAGTCTCGTCTCTTCGGGCGGGACACCACGCGCAACGAGTCTTTCGCGCGGCCGGTCGTTTAAAATGCCTCATGGCGGCCGCGGACAGACCGACTCCCACCGAAATCAAGCTGCACCAGAAATCCCGGGTGCTCGAGGTTTCGTTTTCCGACGGCAGCCGTTTCGAGCTGTCCTACGAATTCCTGCGCGTGTACTCCCCGTCGGCTGAAGTGCGCGGCCACGGACCGGGACAGGAAATCCTGCAGGTCGGCAAGAAGGACGTGGACATCCTGAGCCTGGAACCGGTGGGCAGCTACGCGGTGCAGCCGCATTTTTCCGACGGGCATGGCACCGGCATTTATTCCTGGGACTACCTCTACGATCTGGGCGCGAATCGTCAATCTCTCTGGCAGGCTTATCTCAAGCGGCTCGAGGCAGCCGGCGCGCGCCGCGAAGCCTGAGCGCCCGAAATGAACACGTCTTAACGGCGTGCTAGCATGCTCGCGTGAGTCAAACCCACTTCGGATACCAGCGCATCGACAAGGCCCAAAAGGCTTCGCGCGTCGCCAGCGTTTTTTCCTCGGTCGCAGCCCGGTACGATTTGATGAACGATTTGATGTCCGGCGGCCTGCACCGGCTGTGGAAGGCGTTCGCGGTGGCGCTCGCCGGCGTGCGCGATGGCGAGCGGGTGCTCGATGTGGCCGCCGGATCAGGCGATCTGGCTTTCGACTTCGCGAAGCGTGTCGGGACGAGCGGAGAGGTGTGGCTCACCGACATCAACCGCGCGATGCTGGAGCGGGGCCGCGATCGTCTGCTCGACCGCGGCCGCACGGTCCCCGCCGTGCAGTGCGACGCGGAAGAGCTGCCGTTTCCTTCGAACTACTTTGACTGCGTCAGCGTCGCGTTCGGCCTGCGCAACATGACCGACCAAGACGCGGCGCTCGCCGAAATGCGCCGCGTGCTGAGACCCGGCGGGAGGCTGCTCGTGCTCGAGTTCTCCCGCATCTGGCGGCCGCTCGCGAAGGCCTACGACTGGTACTCGTTCAAGGTGCTTCCCTGGCTGGGCAAGACGGTGACGGGCGATGACGCGGCCTATCGTTATCTCGCCGAATCGATCCGCATGCACCCCGACCAGGAGAGCCTGAAGGGCATGCTGGAACGGGCGGGGCTCGAGGATGTCGAATATTTCAACCTGAGCGCGGGCGTAGTGGCCTTGCATCGGGGCCACAAATTTTGAAGCGCGGAGAGAGACCATGAAAAATTTGATCGTTTCCTTGTTCACTCTGGCTTTCGGTGCCGGCATCCTGGCAGATGACGTCCAGGCGGCCAGGCTCGGTGGCGGCAGAAGTCTCGGAGTCCAACGCCAGGTCACCGCGCCTCCGAAGCAGGCGACTCCTCCGACGCAGCAGCAGCCGGCAACGACGCCGCAACCGTCCGGGCCGGGGCGCTGGTTTGCACCCCTTGCCGGACTCGCCGCGGGCCTTGGCCTGGGCTGGCTGTTCGCGCAAGGGGGTTTCGGGCCCGCGATCGGCGCGCTTCTCATGGTCTTGCTTGCCGGTGCCGTCGTGTTCGCTTTGATGCGTCTGCTGTCGAAGCGGCGCGCGCAGGGACCGCGGGTACAGTACGCGGGTCTCGGCAGCGAGACCGTGGCTGCGCCGCCGCCCTCGCAGCTTCCCGGGGACGCGGGTGTGCAGCCGAATTACCGCAGCCAATTCGTCTCCAATATTCCGGCGGGCTTTGACGTCGAAGGCTTTCTCAAGGAGGCCCGGCGCAACTTCCTGCGCCTGCAGGAAGCGAACGACCGCGGCGACCTCGCGCGGCTGCGCCAAGTCACGACCGAGGACATGTTCAACACGCTGAAAGGCGACGTCGTCGCGCATTCGGGCGCGCAACAGACCGACGTGGTGACTTTGAATGCTGCGCTTCTGGAGCTCGTCACCGAGGGCGGGCTGCATTGGGCGAGCGTGCGATTTTCCGGTTCGATCCGCGAAGAGGCGAATGCGCTGGCCGAGCCTTTCGAAGAGATCTGGCACGTGCGAAAGCCGGTGACCGGCTCCTCGGGCTGGCTGCTCGCTGGGATACAGCAGCTCAGCTGATTCGCTTCCACGGGACCCGACCCGGAAACCCCATGATCGAGCGAGGCGCGATCTCAGGGCTGAATCATCTTCTGAGGCAGCAACCGTGGGCGGCGGAGCGACTGAGATCCTTTGCGGGTCAAGGCGTGGAGTTTCGCTGCCCGCCTTTTCCAGACCTGCGCTTGAGGATCACGGATAACGGTCTTCTCGATCGGGCACGCGTTGAAACGCCGAGCGCGCTCGTCGTGAAGATCACCCCGGGCGCCCTTCCGTTCCTGCTTGCTCGCGACGAGACCGCCCGAAAGCAGGTTGAAATCGAGGGTTCGGCGGACTTGGCGAGTGCGGTGGACCACCTGTTCCGCAATCTCACCTGGGATTTCGAGGAAGATCTCTCCAAGGTGTTCGGCGACATCATTGCCCACCGCCTCGCTTCTAGCAGCAATGCCCTCGCCGCGTGGCAGCGCGAAGCCGTACTGCGCCTCGCCGAAAACCTCGCCGAATACTGGACCGAGGAGCAGCCCCTGCTCGCGCGGCCCGCCGATGTGGAGAGCTTTTGCTGCAAGGTCGACACGCTGCGCGACGACGTGGCGCGGCTCGAAAAGCGCATTCAGCACCTGTCCAGCTCGGGCAAGGACCACTAAAAGACCGCATCTCGCTTTCGGGGTCGCGCCGGCCAATTCTGGTAAATTGGCCGCTTCTCTCTGCGGGCCCCCACTTCTTTGTTTCGTCTTGCCAAGATCCTCTGGATAGCCCTGCGTTTCGGGCTGGACGAATTCGCGCTCGCCTCGGGCAGTCGGTTGGCACGCGCGCTGAACGCGCTGCTTTTCTTTCGCGCGATCGGCGAGCCGCGCGGGGTGCGGCTGCGCTTGGCGCTCGAAGCGCTCGGCCCCATTTTCGTCAAGTTCGGCCAGGTGTTTTCGACGCGCCGCGACCTCTTGCCCACCGACCTCGCCGACGAACTGGCGAAGCTCCAGGACCGGGTGCCGCCGTTTCCTGGCGAGCTCGCGGTGGCCGAGGTCGAGCGCGCGTTCGGCAGGCCGATCGCGAAGGTTTTCGAGAAATTCGAACTGCAGCCCGTGGCGAGCGCGTCGGTCGCCCAGGTGCATCTCGCCGTGCTTCACGGAGGCACCGAGGCGGCGGTCAAGATCCTGCGGCCCGGAATGATGCCGGTGATCGCAAAAGACCTTGCGCTCATGGATTCCGCCGCGGGCCTCGTCGAGCGCTTCTGGGCCGATGGCAGGCGCCTCAAGCCCCGCGAAGTGGTCGCAGAATTCGCGCGGCATTTGTCCGAGGAGCTCGACCTCGTGCGCGAAGCGGCGCATGCCAGCCAGCTGCGCCGCAACTTCCTGGACTCGCCGCTTCTCGCCGTGCCGGAAGTGTACTGGGACTGGTGCACGAGCACCGTCATGACGATGCAGAGGATGCACGGCACCCCGGTGAGCCGGGTGGACGAGCTGCGCCGGCAGGGCGTGGACATTCCGAAGCTCGCGCGCACGGGCGTCGAGATCTTCTTCACGCAGGTGTTCCGCGACGGCTTCTTTCATGCCGACATGCATCCCGGAAACATCCTGGTGACGCCCGAGGGCCGCTACGTCGCGCTCGACTTCGGCATCATGGGCACGCTCACCGAGATCGACAAGCAGTACCTCGCGCAGAATTTCCTCGCTTTTTTCCAGCGCGACTACCGGCGCGTGGCGCAGGCGCACCTCGAAGCCGGCTGGGTGCCCTCCGACACGCGCGTTGACGAGTTCGAGAGCGCGATCCGCGCCGTGTGCGAGCCGATCTTCGACCGGCCGCTGAAGGAAATCTCCTTCGGACGGGCGCTCGTGCGCCTGTTCCAGACCTCGCGCCGCTTCAACGTCCAGATCCAGCCGCAGCTCGTCATGCTGCAGAAGACGCTGCTCAATATCGAGGGGCTCGGGCGCCAGCTCGACCCGGACCTCGACCTGTGGACCACCGCCAAGCCGTTCCTCGAGAACTGGATGCGCGAGCAAATCGGCCTGAAGGGGCTGCTGCGCGCGCTTCGCAACGAGGCGCCGCGCTGGGCGACGATGCTGCCGCAGCTGCCGCGCCTTCTGCACCGCGCGCTCGCGGACGATCGCGTCGGGCACATCGAGCGCGCGCTCGAAGAGCTGCTTGCGCTCGAGCGGCGGCGCAACCGTATGATCGGCGTTGCGGTCGCGCTGCTTGCGCTGGCGCTGATTCTGGCCGTGGCCCTCGGCCTCGCGTAAGCCGGAACGCGGCGGGCTCCGGTCTATAATCCGCGCCATGCTGATCGCATCCGTCGTGCTTTATCTGCTCGTCACGATCGCGATCGGCCTGTGGGCGGCGATGCGGGTGAAAAACTCGAAGGACTACGTCGTCGCCGGCCGCAGCC
>VBCJ01000278.1 GCA_005884335.1 Betaproteobacteria bacterium
GTACGGACGAAGGTCTCGCGCGACGCGCTCGTTGCGGGCGCAAGCGCGCTGTACGCGCTCGCCGCCCTGGCCCTCGCGCACGTGCAAAACCTCGCGCTCCTCATGGTGGCGATGCTGGCCACGGGCGCCGCCTGGATCTCGATTCTCTCGGCGCTGCAAGTCTCCGCCCAGTTGACGTTGCCCGAGTGGGTGCGCGCCCGGGGGCTCGCCGCATTCATCGTCGTGTTCATGGGCGGGATGGGGCTCGGCAGCGTTCTGTGGGGGCAGGTCGCGACGGCGATCGGAATTCCATCCGCCTTGACAGCGGCCGCGGCAGGAATGGTGGCCGCCGTCGCATTGACCTGGAGATTCAAGCTCGGCCATCACCAGATGCCCGACTTCACGCCGTCGATGGCCTGGGCGCCACCGGTGCTGGCCGAGAACCCGGAGCCCGATCGCGGCCCGGTCATGGTGACGATCGAGTACAGGGTCGACCCCGCCAAGCGCGCCGAGTTCGTCGCGGCGATGCAGGAAGTGGGCGAAATGCGGCGGCGCAACGGCGCCTATTACTGGGAGCTCTATCACGAGTCCGCCAATCCCGCGCAATTCGTGGAGACATTCATGGACGAATCGTGGATCGAGCACCTGCGGCAACACGAGCGCGTCAGCGTCGCCGACCGGGAGATTCAACGGCGGGCGAAGCAGTACCTGATTGCGGGCTACGAGGTGAAATCGAAACACTGGCTCGCGGATCGCGAATCGTAGAAGATCGTGGCGCTCCCCATGGAGTGTGCCGCAATATCGAGCCTGCAACGGCAGATCGCTGAGTGGGCCCTCGCGCTCGTCCTCGCCTGGCTTTGCGCGTCCGCTCGCGCGCAGAGCCCCGACCCCACCAAGGCCGAGCGGCCGATGCAGGGCGTGAACGCGAGCGCGACCTACGACGGCGAAACGGTCTCCGATCTGTCGGGGGGCGCGAAGCGCGGCTCGACCTACCACGGCAGCTTGCAGCTCCAGGCCGCGTTCGACTTCGAACGTCTGTTCGGCTGGGCGGACACCACCGGCTTCCTCTACGGCATGGGGCTCCACGGCGGCCAGCCCGATGACTTCACCGGCGGCGCACAAGGTGTGAGCAGCATCACCGGGCCACGGGGCGCGCGGCTCGACGAAGCGTGGCTCCAGCACAATTTTCTCGGGAACCGGCTCTCGCTGCTCGGCGGCCGCTACGACCTGAACGGCGAGTTCTACCGGCTGCACTCGGCCGCGCTGTTCCTGAACAGTTCCTTCGGCATGGGGCCGGAGTTCTCGCAGAGCGGCCCCGCTGGGCCGTCGGTTTTTCCGAGCACCGCGCTCGCCGCGCGCGTCCAATACAAGGCGACGCCCGAGCTGGTGCTCCGGGCCGCGGTGCTGAACGGCACGCCGTATAACCGCGCCGGGGAGAACGCGACGACGCGCAACGGCAACGGCGTGCTCATCGTCTCTGAAGCCGCGTATCTCGAGCGGCCGGGAAACGCGGAGCCGAGGAACCGGAGGCTGCGCACCGGGCGCTTCTCGCAATTGACGCCTTACGACGACAAGTACGCGATCGGCCTCTGGCGCTACACCGCGAGCTTCGAAGACCTGAACGCGACTGCGCCGAGCGGCGAACCCGTGCAGCATCGCGGCTCGAGCGGCGGCTATGTACTCGTCGACCGCCTGCTGACGCGATCGAGCACGCCGTCCGGCCCGCGGATCGCGGCCTTCCTCCAGCTCGGCGCCGGCGACGCGCGCGTAAACCGCTTCGGGTCCTATGCCGGCGCGGGGCTGGTCGCCTTGGGCCTCTTTCCCGGACCGCAGAACGAGGTCGGGATCGCAATCGCCTCCGCCCGCAACGGCTCGCGCTACAGGGAACAGCAGGAGCAGCTCGGCACGCCGGCGCAAAGATCGGAAACCGCGGTCGAGCTGAGTTATCTCGCCCAGATCTCGAAGTCGGTCGCCGTGCAGCCGGATCTGCAATACATCGTTCATCCGAACACGGATCCGGCGATCAGGAACGCGCTCGCGTTCCTGCTTCGGTTCGAGGTGTCGTTCTAGGGCCGATACATTACAGCCGTTCGGGCGCTGCCCTGACAGGTGAACGGCGCCGTCGTGCCGGACACCTTCACGACCCCGGCGCATTACAAAAATGTAATTCCCCGGTCAGCTTCCCGTCCGGGGCCGCGTCCTAGAGTGACGGCACATACAGGGCGCCGGCAGTCCGAAGCGCTCTGGATGCCCTCTCAACTTTTTGAACTGGAGAATGTCATGAAGACGCTAGTGAAAGCCGTTGCCGTACTCGCGCTGTCCGCGGCGAGCCTATCTGCCTTTGCCCTGACCAATGCCGACCGCTACGGCGAGGCCGCAAGCCCCGCCGCCGCCGAACGCACCATCGTCATCGGCCCGAACACCCGCTGGGTGAACGTGAACCACGGTGAAATCGTCAAGTTCGTCGCGAACGGGCGGGAATTCGCCTGGGATTTCGACGGCGTGCCGCAAGCCTTCGATCTGAAGCAAGTCGCCCCGCAGGGCGCCATCGACCACAACGTGCGCGTCTATATCGCGACCACGTTGGAAGACGGCGGCCTCGGCGACTGATCGCCGCATCCTCCGTGGAGTAGAATGAGAAGGCGCTGAAGTCTCGGCGCCTTTTTCATTCGTTCCGACCATGCGCATCCTCATAGTCGAAGACGAGCCCAAGACGGCGGCTTACGCGAAAAAGGGGCTGACCGAGCACGGCTTCGTCGTCGATATCGCTGCGAACGGGGTCGACGGCCGGCACCTGGCCCTGACTTCGGAGTACGACCTGGTCATTCTCGACGTCATGCTCCCCGGCGCCGACGGCTGGACGGTGCTGCGCGAGATCCGCGACAAGAAGCAGACCCCTGTCCTGTTTCTGACTGCGCGCGACGACGTCGCCGACAGGGTCAAGGGCCTGGAGCTCGGCGCGGACGACTACCTGGTCAAGCCCTTCGCGTTCTCCGAGCTGCTCGCGCGCGTACGCTCGGTGCTGCGCCGCGGACCGAAGCAGGCCGGCGAGACCCTGAAGATCGGCGACCTCGAGATCGAGCCGCGCAGGCGCAGGGTTTCCAGGGGCGACAAGAAGATCGATCTCACGGCGAAGGAATACGCGCTGCTCGACTATCTCGTGCGCAATGCCGGCGAGGTGCTCTCCCGGACGCTCATCGCCGAGCATGTCTGGGACATGAACTTCGACAGCGACACCAACGTCGTCGACGTCGCGATGCGTCGCCTCCGCGCCAAGGTCGACGATCCGTTCGAGGTGAAGCTCATCCGCACCATCCGCGGCGTGGGCTACCTGCTCGAGGGGCCTGCGGCGTGACGGGCAGGTTCGAGTCCTTCCTTCAGCGTCTGCGCGGGCGGCGCAAGTCGCTCACCTGGCAGATCAGCTTCTTGTTCGCGCTCATCTCGTTCCTGGTCATCGGGGCGATGGGATTCAGCATCGACCGCATGCTCGCGAGCGAGCTGCTCGAGGCGAACGACGTGCTGCTGCTCGGCAACATGAGCCTGCTGCGCAACCGGCTGGCGCGTCTCGGGCCTTCGGAGACGGTCCTCACCAGTCCCCGGTTCGTCGAGGAGGCCGGAATGGGATACCGGAAGCTCGCCGTTGCGGTGCTCGACGAGGACCGCCGCATTCTCAGGGCTTCGAGCGAGTTCAATATCCCGGTTTCGGCGCTGCCCGAGAAGGCGATCCCCATCGAGGCGATTCCGGACCGCGTGGACACCGCGTCGGAACGCGAGCTGCGCGCGCGCTTCGGGGGCTTAAGCCGTCAGTGGACCGCGCCCGACGGGCGCTGGTACCAGGTGCTGCTCGCGCGCCTGCCGCTCGCTTCCGGCGCGAACGATCTGCCGCCCTCCGTCGTGCTCGCGCTCTCGTACGACCGCTCGCTGCCGCGGGAATTGCTCGCGCGCTACCGCAAGGGACTGCTCGAGACCCTGGTCGCGAGCGTGCTGTTTGCAGCCGCGCTCGGGATCTGGGCCGTGCGCATGGTGCTGAAGCGCGCGCGGCGCATCGCGACGACCGCCGGCCGCATCAGCGCGCACGCCCTGAACGAGCGGCTCTCTCTGGATGATACGCCGGAGGAGTTCCTCGAATCGACGCTCGCGTTCAACCACATGCTCGACCGCCTCCAGGATTCATTCAAGCGCCTCTCGGAATTCTCCTCCGACCTCGCGCACGACCTGCGCACGCCGATCAACAACCTGCTGGGCGAGGCGCAGGTGGCGCTGTCGCGTCCGCGGGAGGCGGCCGAGTACCGGGCGGTGCTGGAATCCGCCGTCGAGGAATACGAACGGCTCTCGCGGATGATCGAGAACATGCTCTTTCTCGCCCGCGCCGACAACGCGCAGGCGCGCGCCGCGCCGCAGTGGATCGACCTGCGCGAGTCGCTGGGAAAGATCCTTTCCTACTACGAGCTGCTCGCGGAGGAGCGCAACATCCGCCTCGCGCTCGAAGTGCGTTCCGAGCGGGGCGGGAAGCCGCGCGCCTGGGCCGACGAGCTGATGCTCAACCGCGCGGTGGGAAATCTTGTCTCCAACGCGCTGCGCCACGGCCGCCCGGACTGCACCGTCACCGTGAAGGCGGTGGCGCGCGGCGACGGCTCGGCCGAGATCGAGGTGGCCAACCAGGGCTCGGGGATCGCGGCGGAGCACCTGCCGCGCATTTTCGACCGGTTCTATCGACCCTGCAGCTCGCGCGAGGAATCCTCGGCCGGCTCGGGTCTGGGTCTGGCGATCGTCAAGTCGATCGCGGAACTGCACGGCGGCAGGGTCGGCGTGAAAAGCGAGCCGGGGTTTCAGACGACATTCACGCTCAGCTTTCCCGCGGCGAGCCGAAGCTAGCTGTCAGCCGGCACTCCGCTCCTGTGTTGACGGACCCGTTGAAGCTATCGACTGCACGTAGCTCCGGAGCCGGTATTCCTATACCGATAGAACTAAATCAAGCCTACCGCATTTCGCCGCTACCGCGTAGCCTGACCCTCGAGATTGCTTATGGGGCGGTGTGAAAATCCAGCGGCAAAATAAAGGGAGGAGTCAATGACTACTAATGTTCTTTCCCTTGCGCGAGTTCTTACTGTCGCCGCAGCGATTTTTCCCGCGGTGTGCGATGCGCAGGACGGCTTTCCGACACGGCCGGTGCGGTTCGTGGTCCCGTTCCCGGCGGCGACACCACCGGACTTCTTGGCGAGGATCGCGTCGCAGAAGCTTGCGGAATCCTGGGGCGTGCCGGTGATCGTGGAAGTACGCGATGGCGCTGGTGGTACGATCGGTGTGAATCAGGTGGTCAGAGCAATCCCAGACGGTTACACGCTCCTTTTCACCAATGACCTGTCGATCGCGATTGCACCGGTCCTATCCAAGACCCCTTACGATCCGCGAAAGGACCTCTCGCCAATCGGGGCCGTAGCCCAAGGCACATCGGTACTCGTGATGCATCCCTCCGCGGGCGTAAGCTCCATCAAGGAGCTGATCGCCATGGCCAAGGCACGACCGGGCGCGCTCACTTTCGCGTCGGCAGGTGACGCGTCGACAAGCCGTATGTGTGTGGAGCTGATCAAGCAGGCGGCGGGAGTTGACCTAGTCCAAGTCCCCTACAGGGGCGCTGCGCCTGCGATCCAAGCCGTGCTCGCCGGGGAGGTTTCGATGTACTGTTCCCCCGCCTTCCAGGCGTTGCCTCACTTGAAATCGGGGAAGCTGAAAGCGCTCGGCGTGACTGGCACAAGACCTTCCCCGGTCATTCCCGAAGTCATGCCGATCTCGGAACAAGGGCTACCGGAGGTGATTGTCTCCACGTGGTACGCGGCGTTCGCGCCTTCAGGTACGCCGCCGGCGGTGCTCGATAAGATCCGCGACGCCCTGAAAAAAGTATTTGATGACGCCGGTGTCCGCCAGAAACTCGCCGGGGCCGGACTGGATCCCATTTGGATGGACGCGACGGAGCTCGCGGCGAAGATCCGCTCGGATCTCGAAAAATGGACGCGCCTGGCGAAGGCCACGGGAATCACGACGGAATGAGCAGGATCTACTCGCGCAACTCGTTGCGCATGCGGTAGGCGCGGTCGAGACGGGCTCGCGCCGCGGCGACCTCGGCGGCGAGGGCCTGCTGGCGCTCGAAGTATTGCGGGCCGAGCCGGCTGCTGCGCGCGCCGACATTGCCCAGGCGTTCGCCCGGTAACGGTTCCACGCCTGCTTGCTGGCGTTCTTCGGCGTCTTTGAGCGCCTGTTCCGCCGCCTTGATTTCCGCGTCGGCCGCATCGAGCGCCCGCGCGCGTTGCTCGGCGCGATCGCCCGCGAGATCCTCGCTTTGTCGCGACCGGTCGCGGCGCACCCCGCCCTGCGGCGGCGGCAAGGGGACCAGCTCGAACCGGCCGATCAGCTTTGCTCCACGCAGGGGCACGTCCGAATAGACGACTTTGCCGTCGGGGCGCTGATACTTGTATACGGTATCCGCGGCGGAAAGCATCGGCGCCAGCGCAAGGGCGAGCACGACTATGCCTTTGATCGTGGTCATGAAATCCTCCGTCTCGGGCGAATTGTCCCATTTGATCCTGCTGTCTGAGAAGAGTTTTTGATCCCGGTCCAAACTCCGGCGTTCGCACCGGAGGAGCGGGTGGTAAAATTTTCGCCTCGCCAGTTCCGCGCAAGCCGATGCCGAATCCCGCCTTCGTCCACCTTCGGCTCCACAGCGAGTTCTCCATCACCGACGGGATCGTGCGCATCGACGAAGCCGTGGCGCGGGCCGCCGCGGACGGCATGCCGGCCTTGGCGATCACCGACCTCGCCAACGTCTTCGGCATGGTCAAGTTCTACAAGGCGGCGCGCGCGGCGGGCGTGAAGCCCGTCATCGGCTGCGACGTCTGGATCACCAACGAGTCCGAGCGCGACAAGCCGCACCGGCTGCTGCTCCTCACGCAGTCGCACGCGGGCTATCTCAGGCTGTCGGAGCTCCTGACGCGCGCCTGGCTCGAGAATCAATACCGGGGCCGCGCCGAGCTGCGCAAGGCCTGGTTCGGCGAAGGCACCGAAGGCCTGATCGCTCTCTCCGGCGCGATGCA